>JASIKV010000028.1 GCA_030049455.1 Terriglobia bacterium | reverse complement strand
ACGCCGTAGACGGTGAATTGCGCGCCCGGAGCGATTGCGAGGTCAGGAATGAAATGGAAATCGCGATCGTAGCCGAACGAGTAGGCCTGCACGTCTCCGATGGGCGTTTCTTGAAAACCAGGCGGCAGCGGATTCTCACCTAGAATCAGCTCGTTTGATCTCTCGGCATTTTCAATGCGCGTCCATGCGTGGTATCGGGAACGAAAATCCAAAGTTGATTCCAACAGGTAGCTATTAAAGATCGCGCCGTCAAGCAGCGAGCGCGTCCGGCCCCAAAGCGCCGTGCTGGCCCAATTTCCATTGCCCATCGGGCGGTTGTACATTACGGACGCCGTCATGCGCTCCTGATTCTCGCTGGGAAAAAGCGCCTCAGGGCTTGCGATGCGCGCATAGGAATACTGCCCGCTCCAATTCTTGCCCGGTTGGAGCGTAAAACGGGTTGACCAGGAATCGATGCGCCCCTGGTGAATGCCCCAGCGGTGCTCATCCGGTTCGCGACCGTGGAATCCGGAGGCTTCGATCCGGGCGATGCGATTCGTCAGGCCGAGCGTGACCACATCGTCAGAAATGTGGGTGGAATCCTCCTGGTGGTGGCCCAGCGGCGCGACCGGGTCTTCAAAAGCCGAGGCCCGGTGCGGATAGGCCGTCGGCCCAATGGCGGGATCGCCCACCGGAGCGGCGTAAAAAGATAAAAGCGTGTTCGTGCCCAGCTTCAAGTCGTAGAGAGCCGCGACTTCCATGAAGAAATTGTGCGGGTGCTGACCGTCAACGATGGGAAGCCCGTAAGCGGTCTCGCCCTGCTGGAAAAGCAGCGGGTACTGCCGCCCGGTGATCGTCGCGGGCTCAAGGCTCAGCATGGTGCGAATCGTGAGGGTGCCCGGCCCCAGCTTGCGTTGCGCCATGGGCATGAACCAATTCGTGGAGAAAAACTTGTCCCTGCCGCGCGGGCTCGACTGCTGCTGATCAATTATGAACGCGTTGGCGTGAAACATGACCATCCACTGCCCCACCGGGGTCATGAACATTGGCATGGGAGTGGAATTGGGTTCGGCACTGGTTCCTGAGCTTGAGTGACCAATGATCGCCTCGATGAAGCTGCCGGCCCGCATCGTCATGCCTTGCGCCATCGCTGATGGGTCGGTCTGCGCACATGCCAGTCCATGAAATACCAGAGCGATCAAGACAATTTGTCCAAGAATCTTCATGATGTCCGCCTGCCAATCGTCCTTCGTACAAGTCTTACGCGGAGTGCAAAGCGAAACCTGTGGGGTAAGGCGGCGCCTTGCGCGAATGCTGATGAGCGGGCAAAACTCACCCCTCACGGCTACGGTGTGGATTGAAGGAAGGTATTAAATTCGCAGGACGCAGCCTGGACGTTCAGACGCAAGTGCCTCGGGCGGCGAGGACCCGACTTTAAAGTCAGGGAAACCGCTTTGAAGTTTTCCCTGCCTGGGACTCATGACCGCGATTTCAGCTAACGCCGTGAAGCCTGAAACCACCGGTGAGGGAGAGGATTGGCCGGAGAGGAATCTGGTGCATCCGCGAAGACCGCAGGGCATGCTCGTTCCGCAAGGCTGAGTCATACCCGACCGGCAAGTTCCAGCGAGCTCGGCGCCCCCGCCGGCAGTTTTCCGCCGCCGCGAAGCGCAGTGGGCTGCCTTGCCGTTCGTTCGAGCATTCACTTCAGCCGCTTGACTAGCAGAATCGTGCGCCATTTTCGAGGAGTATCCGGCTACGCAACCCTCGCCGGCACGATGGGCGTGGCAGTGGCCCGCCGCCTCGCTCAGCCCGCAACACAATTCACAGGCTGAGCCCGAAACCGAGCTGGAAACCATCAGGAGGGACATTGCCCCTGCGAGCATGTGAGAGCTTCCTCGCATGAGGAGATTCTACCCACCCGCCTGTTATTTTCCAACTCCAAAGACTGGGCGCGAGCCCCAGCTAACTTTGCGATTTGTCGCCCAGAAGCTCCTGCGTGGATTTGTCAAGCACGACGGTGCGCGTTGGGAACGGCATGTCGATTCCCGCTTCCTGGAACTTCTTGATGATGCGCTTCCGCAGGTCGCTCTGAACGGGAAATTGATCTGTGAACTGATTGAGCTGCACATTTAGGGAGAAATTCAGAGAGGAATCGCCGAATCCGGGAATCAGGGAGACGGAAGGTTCCGGCGCCGACAGCAAACCCTGCAAGCCGTCGCGAATGGCTTCACGCGTGGCCTCAAGCAGCGCCTTCTCAACTTTCTGGGGATCCGTACCGTAAGCGACCCCCACCGGCAGACTGTAGGACATGCGCGTCTCAGGCTCGGAAAAGTTGGTAATCGTGGCCTTGGCCATCGTGGAGTTGGGAATGATGACGTAATTGTTGCCCAGCGTGCGCAACACGGTTGAGCGCCAGCCGATTCGCAGCACATATCCTTCCTGATTGGTATCCAGGCGGATGTAATCGTTCGGACCAATCGGCCGGTCGGCCAGAAGGTAGAGGCCGGAAAAGAGATTGCTCAGGGTTTCCTGCAAAGCCAGGGCAACGGCCACGCTTCCCACGCCCAAGGTGGTCCAGACTGCGGTGAGTGTAACGCCCAGGTTCTCCAGAAAAATGATGGTCCCGAGCAGCGCAAACAACATTTGAACCACGAACGAGGCGGGCTGCGTGACCCGCAACATGCTGGGATCCTTTTGCCCCATCCGGCGCAAGGCCAGAACGATGACCTTGGCGGGAAAATACATCAAGACCAGAACCACAAGAGCGAAGACCAGCTTTGAACCGAAATGCTCGAATTTCTCCGGCAAGGGGAGTGATTCCAGGCCGAGATAGAGCGCCGCAATAAAAAGCAGCGGCATGGAGAGCGACTCGAGAAGAGAAAAAACCATCTTGCCCCATCCATCACTGAGTCTATTACCCCAATGGTGGAGCAGGCGGTTCAGAGCAAAGCCCACGAGCAGGGAACCGATGATCAGGGTCCCGAACAGGAGGGTATAGAAAACCCTGTGACTCATGTGGAGTGCGCGAATCAGGTCTTCAATCATGCTTTCTTCTCCCTGCGAAAAAACAAGGATTTAAGATACCTTGCCCTGCACGCGCCGGGCAACCGTCTTTCGCAAGCGCCGTTTTCGCCGGAAACCGCATCTAATGTCTCAGCTATGGGTAGGGCGCCGCATCTTAAAGAAAACTAAAGGTCAGCGCCCTGACCGGCCGCCGCAAAAACCAGGGCGGGGGCCTACCACATTGCCGCAATGACGTGATAGAGTGCCTAGCCGTGGCGGAGCGGTCGCGTCGGCTGCAAATTAAAGAAAGAGGGTTCCAGACGATGGCTTCCAAACAAAAAACTCCTATCGATTACAACACACTGCCCATCCTTCCCGTCCGCGATACGGTTCTGTTCCCCAACGCGATTCTGCCCCTGACTGTAGGGCGGGACAGCAGCCTGAAGTTGATCAACGACCTGAAGGAAGAAGAAAAATACGTGGGGGTCATTTCCCAGCGCGATCCGCGGGTTGACAATCCCCAGCCGGTTGATCTGTTTCAAATCGGCACCGTGGCGTTCGTGCACAAGGTCATCAAGCTTCCCAGCCAGAGCCTGTTTATATTTGTGGAAGGCCTTCAGCGAATCGCCATCGAGGAAGTGACCCAAATGGATCCCTTCCTGCGCGCGCGCGTCAAGCCGCTGACCGATATTGCTCCGGGAGCAAAGGAATCGGATTTTGACGCACTGGTGCGCAGCGTGACCACGATGTTCCAGCAAGTCGTGCAACTTTCGCCCACACTATCGGACGACCTGCAAACGGTGGTAATGAATATCGACGATCCCAGCCGGCTTTCCGACTTTATCGCCGCGAATCTTCCTTCGCTCTCCAGCGTCGAGAAGCAGGAATTGCTGGAAAGCCTGGAATTGAAGGTCCGCCTGGAACGCCTGAACCGCAACCTGGCGCGGGAAGTGGAGGTGCTGCAACTGCGCTCCAAGATCCAATCGGACGTTCAGGACCAGGTGACGCAAAGCCAGCGCGAATACTACCTGCGCGAGCAGATGAAGGCCATCCAGAAAGAGCTGGGTGAGGCGGACGAGCAGCAGGAAATCGAGGAACTGCGAAAGAAGATCGAAGCCGCGGGAATGAGCGAGGAGGCGAAGAAGGAGGCCATGCGCGAACTCGGCCGCCTGGCGAAAATGTCCCCCGCTGCCGCCGACTATCACGTCACGCGGACCTACCTCGATTGGCTCGTGGTGCTGCCGTGGAACAAAGTCAGCGATTTCCGCGTGGATATCGCCAAGGCCAAGCAGGTGCTGGATGACGACCACTGGGATCTGGAAAAGCTCAAGGAGCGCATCCTTGATTATCTTGCGGTCTTGCAGCTTAAGCCGCAGTTGAAAGGCCCCATCCTGTGCTTCGTCGGCCCTCCGGGCGTGGGCAAAACTTCTCTTGGCAAGTCCATTGCCCGCGCGCTCGACCGCAAGTTCGTGCGCATGTCGCTGGGAGGGATTCACGACGAGGCGGAAATCCGGGGACATCGCCGGACCTACATCGGGGCTCTGCCCGGCCAGGTCATCCAGGGGATAAGGCGCGCGGAAATGCGCGATCCGGTCTTCATGCTGGACGAAGTGGACAAAATCGGGCGCGATTTTCGCGGCGACCCGTCCTCTGCATTGCTGGAACTGCTCGATCCGGAGCAAAACTCGCACTTCCGGGACAATTACCTGGACGTGCAGTTTGATCTCTCCAAGGTGCTGTTCATCTGCACGGCGAATGTTCTGGACACTATTCCGCCGGCGCTTCTTGACCGCATGGAGGTGATGGAGCTGCAAGGCTACAGCGAGGAGGAGAAAATCCAAATCGCCATTCGCCACTTGATTCCCAAGCAGACGGTGGAGCACGGGGTCAAGTCACCGGAGCAGATCGAGTTCACCAAAGCGTCGCTGGCCAGCATGATCCGGCACTACACCCGCGAGGCCGGTGTGCGCAGCCTGGAGAGAGAAATCGCCACGGCCTGCCGCAAGCAGGCGCGGCGAATTGCCGAGGGCAAGACGGACAAACTGCTGCTCACGGCAGACAATCTGCGCGATTATCTGGGCATCCCTCACTATCGCCTGGAGACCGAAATCGTGGAGCGCACCCGCCAGCCCGGCGTGATGGTGGGCCTGGCGTGGACTCCCACGGGCGGCGACGTCCTTTACGTCGAGGCCAACGCCATGAAGGGCAGCAAAGGCTTCACGATGACCGGCCACGTGGGCCAGGTGATGCAGGAATCCATGCAGGCGGCGCTTGCCTGGGTCCGCTCACACGCTGCCGACTACGAGATCGACCCGGAATTTTTCCAGTCCAAGGACATTCACATCCATGTTCCCTCCGGGGCGATTCCCAAGGACGGGCCGTCGGCAGGCGTCACGATGGTTTCCGCATTGGTCTCCGCGCTTACTCGGCGGCCTTCGCGGCAGCGGCTGGCAATGACCGGTGAAATCACGCTAAGCGGCCAGGTGCTTCCTGTGGGCGGCATTAAGGAGAAGGTGTTGGCCGCCAAACGCGCGGGTGTAACGGAAGTAATTCTTCCCGCGGACAACGAGCCGAACGCCCGCGAGGATCTGAATCCCGAAATGCTCGAGGGCCTGAAACTCCACTACGTCAAAACCATTCGCGAGGTGGTGGAGGAAGGCCTGGAAAAGGACCCGGTACCCTCGGAGGTTGACCCGATGGTGCGCCAGGCAGCGCTGGCTCCGGCCGCTGCGGGATCGCCGAACTAAATCTTCCAGCAAGTCGCTGTCAATTTCGAGCGTGGGGGAGCGCAATGCTTCCCCCACGCGCAAAGGGCAGCTTCCAATTCCCCGTGTTAGGATTGACGCCTGAACGGCAGAAATCCATTTGAGGAGACCGCGATGAAAATGCGCATCGCCCTTGGAATGTTGGTACTTGTAACGGTCATTCCTGTGCTCGCGCAGCAGCCAAATCCCAAGATTTCGGCTGAAGGCGGCGGGCCCGACGACCGCGCTTCCGCCCGCATTCTCTATTGGAATTCCGCCCAGCACGGCGGCGCCGGAGAGTTCGCCATCGATTATGGACGGCCCGTGTGGAAGAGCGTGTATGAAGACCCCGCAAAATTTGATGCGATGACCAAGGGGAAGGTCTGGCGGATGGGGAGCAATTTCTGGACCACGCTTGATACCTGCCTGCCGTTGAAAATTTCGGGCAAAGCGATTCCGGTCGGTTACTACTATCTCGGCCTGCGCCGGTCCGGCGATGGGGCGATGTGGTCCCTGGCCTTTATCGACCCGGCCAAGGTCCGCGCCGCGCACATTGACGCCTTCAATATCGACAAGGCTCCGATTTCCTTTGAGGTTCCCCTTTCCGACGCAAAAACCACAGCCAAAACCGAAAAGCTCACAATCGAATTGGCGTACCCCCAGGACAACATCCACAAGGCCACGCTGAATATCTCCTGGGGCACGCTGGCCCTGACCGCCCCGATTGAGGTGACAGTTTCGGAGTAAAGTGTGGAATAACTCTGTTCAAGAGGACCCACGATGTATTGCCGGAATTGCGCGCGACAACTTGCCGATACCGCTGAGTTCTGCGTGGCCTGCGGCCAACGGCCGCTGGAGGGCACGCGTTATTGCTCGACCTGCGGGAAGGAGATGGCTCCGGGCACGCAAACCTGCGCCCAATGCGGCGCGGCCGCGGCTGCCTTCAGCGACAAGGATCTGGGGACGGCCACGGTGCTCTCCATGTTCCTGGGCGTTTTCGGCGTCGATCGCTTTTATCTCGGATACACTGGCCTGGGAATCCTGAAATTATGCACGCTGGGCGGCTGTGGGGTTTGGGCCATCCTGGACAAATTCCTCATCATCTTTAAGAAACTTCCCGATGCCCAGGGGCGGCCCTTGCGATACGTCAATCCCGGTCCCGCCAGCGATAAGGAATGGGTGGTCGCCGTGTTGCTTTCATTTTACCTGGGTTGGCTGGGCGTCGATCGTTTCTATCTGGGCCAGGTCGGCCTTGGCCTGCTGAAACTCTTTACGCTGGGCGGTTGCGGAATTTGGATGCTGGTCGATGCAATTTTAATCGCGTTGAATCGGCTGCCGGATTCAAACGGCAGGCTTCTTCGCATGTAGGCACCCATGGCGGTGTTCTCCTCAGGAATTCCCAGGTGGCTGGCGCTCACTCTCGCCCTGGTAGCGTTTGCGACGGTTCCACCGGAAGCATTGAAACTGGGTCCGGATATTTGTCTTTGGAAGCACCTACTCGGTTTGAACGCCTGCCCGGCTTGCGGCAGCACGCGTGCCCTGGTCGCATTTTTTCATGGCCATCTCTCTCAAGCGCTCGCCTACAATCGCAATGTCATGGTGACGGCTCCGGTGCTGGTCGGGCTTCTGGCCCAGGACGCGGCCATGGGCGTAAGGCGCGCGTGGAATAGGCTGAGCGTGCAAAGAACGCAACCAAGGCTTCTTGCCCGCTGAACTTGCTGACCTGCGGGATTTTTGCCACGACCTGAAGGGACCGATTCTCATTGCTGCTCTTGTTTTCCTTCCCTGATTCCAATACAGTCACAGAGTCCTTTTGATGAGTGTCGCAACCATCCTGGAACAAACGTGCGGCGAATTGCCAAGGCCCCGACTGGCCCGATGGGCGGCGCTACTTTTCACGCTCTTTGTTCTGACCCTTCAAATTTCCATTGCCATTTCGCAAATATTCCTGGCCGGAGCAGGACTCCTCTATTGCATTTTTTGGGTGAGCTCCCGGCCGCAAATTGCATTTCTGCCGCTAAAGGTTCCTCTCGCGCTTTTTTGCATACTTTCGATGGCATCGAGCTTTGCCGCAACCAACACCACCGTGGCGTGGTTCGCAGTTCGCAAGCTGGTTCTATTTCTCATCTGGCTGCTGGCGGTCAACTTGATCGTCAGCACCAAGCACTTGCGGCGCCTTTTCGAAGGATTATTTGCCGTGTCTTTGGTCACCAGCGTCGTAGCGATCGTGCAATTTGTCATCCTGTATCGCGATGTGCGGGCGCATCACCCTGGCCAGGTTTACCACTACCTGACGTCACTGCGTATCGAAGGGTTCATGGGGCACTGGATGAACTTCGGCGGACAGCAGATGCTGATATTCACTTTCCTGGTTGCCTTCCTTCTCCTGTCGAAAAACGACGGATCGCTCAACGGGCGAGGTTCGAGTTTCAAGTTTCAACCTTCGCTCTTCTGGTGGGTGGTTTTCGTTTTGGTCGCAATTTCCATCATTCTGAACTTCACCCGGGGCGTGTGGTTGGGATGTTTTCTTGCCGTGGTTTACCTGATTGCGCGCTGGAAGCCCAAGGTTCTTTGGGCAATGCCGATTCTGCTGGTTCTGGCTTATTTGGGTTCGCCGGGATTGATTCGCGAGCGGCTCTATCTGGCTCTGCACCCAACCGAGGAGCCGGCGCTGGCCATCCGGCTTGAGATGTGGGGAGTGGCCGTTAAGATGATGAAGGCCCACCCTTGGTTTGGAGTGGGTCCCAACAACATCGAAGAAGTCTATGACCTTTATCTTCCCCCGGGAAAGACGCCGGAGGTAGGGTATCACAATCATTTTCACAACAATTTCTTTCAGTTCGGCGCGGAGCGAGGACTGCCCTGCCTTGCCGCGTGGGTATGGCTGATGGCCGCGCTGGGTTGGTCGATATGGAAGGTTCGACGAAAAATCCCGGCGCAGCAATGGATCGCCGACGCGGCATTCGCTGCCTGGCTGGCCTTCCTCGCCGAAGGCTGCTTCGAATTCAATTTCGGCACATCGCCGGTCCTGATGGCTTTTCTCTTTGTAACCGCGGCGCCTTTTATCGCCGAACGAGCCGCCTCGCAAAACCCGCAAGCGGACTCCGCAGCGGGTGCTGCTCAACTAAAATGATGTTCCGGGTTTCATCGCCAGTGTGTTTCCAGGGAGTTTTGATTTTTCAAGCTACGCCTTCGACCCCATGAACCCGAAGCAAGAGATTTTTCGCAGCTCGATCGTGGTCGCGTTCTTCAACCTGCTGGGCGGGCTGAGCGCCATCCTGGTTGAAACCAGCATCGCCGCCAACCTGGGGCTTTCCGTTCTGTCCGACGCGTTTTATGTCGCCTACACAATTCCCTATATCATCACCAATTTGCTCACCGTAACCAGCCAGTTCTCTCTCGTGCCGTTTTTCTCGTCGCTGGACTCGAGCCGGGACAACGAAGAAGTCTGGCGGGGCTTCAGTTACGTCATCAATATCCTCCTTCTGGGGTTGGGAGGAATCGCCGTGCTGGGGGCGGCGGCGTCGCCGTGGATCATCCACGGAATCGCGCCCGGGTTCACTCGCCAGCACGATGCAATGGCCACACAGCTCTCCCGCTGGCTCTTTCTGATCATCATTCCGGCCGGAATCGGGGAAGTGCTGCGCTCCTTTCTTCTCAGCCGCCATTATTTCGCCCTGCCCACGGCCTCAGGATTCATTCGCAATGTAGCTTCCATCGCGGTCATTCTTCTGGGATTCCATCGCTACGGCCCACAGAGCATTTTCCTGGGTTACATGGCCGGATATCTCCTCCAATTGGTCATCCTGGGAGGCCAGATCTTCGTTTCATTTCGTCCGCGATATTCATTCTTGCTGACCGCTTCGGGTGAGTCCTTCAGCAATCTGCGCGGGGCAGGGACGGCGCAGTTGGCCGGTGCGATGGGCTGGCAGGGGCTGGTGGTGGCGGAACGTATTATCGCTTCGTTCCTCCCCGCCGGAACGCTGACGGCGCTGAACTACGGTTTCCGGATTCTTGGCACGCTCGCAGAGCTCTTGGGCGGGAGCGTGGGCACCGCAGCCTTACCCATACTTTCGCGCGCTGTGGCTTCGGGAAATCGCGAAGAGGAGCATCGGACGTTTCGTGACACGCTGGAAATCAGCCTGCTGCTCCTGACCCCCATCGCGGTTTTCTGCCTGATGCTCCCTCATAACGTCATGCGCCTGGTCTTTCAGCGCGGGCTATTCGACTCCGGGGCCACGGGTTTGATGACCATCATCTTCTTCTATTACAGCCTTAGTCTGCTGCCATTTGCCTTTATTCGCTTGTTGTGTTTCAGCCTCTTCGCGCGCCGCGAACCGGGCGCTTACCTGCGCCTCAGCCTTCTTCACTACAGCCTGATCCTGGTTTTCGATCTGCTGTTCGTGGGGGTGTTCCGAGTGGGCGCCAAGGGAATTCCGCTGGGATTCCTGACAGGCTCGCTGATCGTGGGAGGCTTGGCGATCCGTAGAAATCTGGGAGATCTGGACGCGACAATGGATCGGGTGTTGAAGCGATTTATCTCGAAGAATCTCGCCGCCGCGATTTCTTCCGCATTGAGCATATTGGTGTTGAAATACTGGCTGCCTCGGCCTGACTCGGCCACCCAGGACTTCATTTTCCTGTGCCTCACTTGCGGCCTGGGCAGCATTGTGTATCTCGCCGCGCTGGCGGCGCTGCGCGGATTGCCCGTCACGCAATTCGCCATACTCTGGTCGCGGGAGAGCACCTCCAGCGGCAATCTCGAATCCCCCTGATTGGATTTTATTTCGACTTTCCTGACGAGCATGGCCTCCTACAGCGTTTTGGTTGTTACCAATCTTTGGCCAACAGAAGCTGATCCGGGCTACGGAAGCTTCGTCAAAGCCCAAATGGAGTCTCTTGTTCCCCTGGGCGTGAACTTTGACGTGCTTTTTGTGAACGGCCGCGAGTCCAAATGGAACTACCTGCGGGGCATCCTCCAGGTCCGAAAGCGGGTTCGGGAAAAGCATTATGATTTGATCCATGCCCACTTTGGCCTTTCGGGGTGGGTGGCGCGATGGCAGAAGAGTGTCCCCATCGTCGTGTCGTTTATGGGAGACGATGTTCTTGGCCGGCCCTCCCGCAGCGGACGCATCACCCTCGCGGGTCACATTCTTCGAGTTTCAGGTTACCTGATGGCCCGCCGGGCCGACGCCGTCATCGTGAAATCCCGGCAAATGGCGCGCGTGCTGGGAATGCCCTCAGCGCATGTCATTCCCAACGGAGTTGACCGTGAACTCTTCCGCCCAATGGAGCAGGCCGCGGCGCGGAGGACTTTGGGCCTGGATCCGGCAAAAAAATTCGTGTTGTTTCCCTACAACCCGGCGGAGGCGCGGAAACGCTTTGACCTGATTCAAGCCGCGGTCTCCCAGGCGCGCGAGAAAGTTCCCGGATTGGAAATCCTGACGGCGCGCCGTCTGCCTCAGGAGCAAATTGTTCTCTACATGAACGCCGCGGATGTCCTGGTGATGGCTTCCATGATTGAAGGGTCGCCCAACGCCGTGAAAGAGGCGATGGCAACAAACCTGCCCGTCATTTCCGTCGATGTTGGCGACGCCGCCGATTTGATCGGTTCCACGGAAGGATGCCACCTGGTGCCGCGAGAGGCAAATGCCATCGCAGACAAAATTGTTGAGGTGTGCCGTCTGGGAAAACGCACGAACGGCCGCGAGCGGATAGGCAATCTCGCCATGGGGAGAATTGCCGAGCAGCTTCTTGAAGTCTACAAGCAAGTGCTGCGACGTTAGTATTTGGATTGACGAATGCCCACTGATCAAGAGCTTCATTTCGCGGCGGTGCGCCTGCATGGCCACTTGCTGAAACAGCATTACTCTCAGGGACGCCTTCACGGCCCGGACGCAGGGGTTCGCTTCAACCTGCGTTTGTGGAGGTTTTTGAAATCGGCAGCAAGCTTCATCCCATGGAATGACGACTATGTTTTCCTGCAATCCCAGGGGTACTGGATTCTTTCCAACTGGATGCTCCACGACGCTACAGGTGACCCCCGATATCGCACCATTGCTCTCGAAAGCACTCGAGCCGCCCTTGCCCTTCAGCAGCCCGAAGGCTTTTGGCTCTACCCTCTTTCCGAGCGAAGGCATCTGGTCGCGACGGTGGAAGGCGACTGGGGAGCGGCGGGATTTCTCGCCACCTACGCGCGCGAGCCTCAAGACGCATTCATTCAGGCCGCCATTCGCTGGTACGACTATTTGGTCAGGACAATCGGTTTTCAGCCGCACGCATCCGGTGAGGCAATCAACTACTTCGATAAACCGAGGGGAAAGATCCCCAACAACTCCGTGGAGGCGGTATGGCTTTTCTTGCGGCTGTGGAAAGTCACAGGCGATTCACGCTTTCTGGATCATGTCGACGGCATGGTGAATTTTCTGGCCGGCTCGCAACTCACCACGGGCGAGTTGCCTTACATCG
>JASIKV010000027.1 GCA_030049455.1 Terriglobia bacterium | reverse complement strand
CGACGCCAAGATCGAAGCGGAGTGACTCCGCGCGGCGCAACGAACCGTATGGACGCGCCCTCTCTCCTTCCCGATCTTCCGCCGGCAGCGCGCATCCTTGTTCTTCGCCTGCGGTCCATCGGCGACATCGTTTTGCTCACGCCTGCTCTTCACCTGCTTAAATCGTGGCGTCCCGACCTTCGCATCTCCGTGATGGTCGAAGCGCGGTTCCGCGAGCTGTTGCAGGGCAATCCCGCGGTGGAAGAGATTCTGGTTCCCGGCGAAGGCGCAGGCACGGGAAATCTGCTTTCGCGCCTGGCGGTCATTCGCAGCCTTCGCGCCCGCGCCTTTTCACTTTGCGTCAATCTACACGGCGGCCCCACCAGCCGGTTGTTCACGCGCTGGAGCGCCGCACCATGGCGAATCGGCTTTGCACACTTTCGCGGAGCGAGTGCTTACAATATTCTGGTTCCCGATGCGCGCACGATTATGAATCAACCTTCATTACACACTGCCGAGCATCAGGCGGCGGCGTTCTTTCACCTGGGTTTGCCGCGCACGGAGATTCCGCGCGCGCAGGTCTTTTGCGGAGCGGGGCAGGCGGCGTGGTGGGACGCTCGACGCTCGAGCCTGGGCGTCGCGTCCGGCCAGCCATACGCCATCATTCATCCGACCGCCGCCTACAAGACCAAGGAATGGGCGGCCGAGGGATTCGCGCGCATCGGTGAGCACCTGGAGCGCAACTTGCGCATTACGCCCATCTATACCTGTGGTCCTGGGGAGTCGCCTGTCCTGGACGAGGTCGAAAAAGCGTCAGGTGCAAGTGTGAAGCGGTTAGAGAACATAGGCCTCGCGCAATTCGCCGCGGCGCTTTCAGGAGCGAGGCTGTTCGTCGGGAACGACAGCGGCCCGGCGCACATCGCCGCGGCGCTGACGCGGCCTTTGGTCGTGATCTTCGGTTCTTCCAGCTCGCCGATCTGGGGCCCATGGCCACGGCCCGACTCCAATTCCGCCGCGCGCGTCGTGCAGAATCCGTTCGCTTGCAACCCCTGCCCGGGCGACCATTGTTACCAGTTCGCCCGCCCCGAGTGCATCCTCTCCGTGACCTTCGACCAGGTCAAATCTGCGGTTGATGAAGTCCTGGCGCGATCTGTGTAGGAATCTCAGTTGATGCAATGAGACAGTTCAGAAGGGGGAGTAAGCCAGTCCTTTGGTCTTTCGGTCCACCAGGAGGTCGCTCGGAGGCTCTTCTCCATTGATGGTCACTGTTACGATTACGGTGTCAGAGCCCTGCGAACGCGATCCAAGAATCTTGAAGTTGCGAATCTTGCCGAAATCGCCCTGCGCGCCCCAGTCGTGCAGGAAGTCGGCAAAAGAGTAGCTCTCACTCGGCTGCCAAAGCCGGTAAGCCTCTTGATAGTTTCCCTGCTCGAGGGTTGTAAGAAAGCGTGAGACGGCGCGTTCTTCCGGAAAATTGCGAAGGACGATGAACGCGATGACTCCAAGGACCGTCACTCCCAGCGCCATTAGAACGTAGCGGCCGATTTTGCGAGGCGGCTTTGCCGGTGGGGCGTCAAGCAGTGTCATGGTTGGAGCCTTTCATATCTATTTAGAATGACAACGTGAGTGAAAGGTTTGTTCCAATATTGACGGTCGACATTGTAGCGCGGGTGTCCCAATGGCGCTTCTGCTAATTCTTGAATTGAGCGCTTGTCCGTCCGCGGTCTCGATAAGCGAAAAGCGCGGGTGGGGACATCCGCGCTACAAGCGATCCGAAGCTCATTTGGGCGCTTGAGGTTCATATGTAAAGTGCGTGCGGGATTTCTCCCGGTGGCGTTCGAGCGCGAGCTGAATCAGGCGGTCGAGCAGTCGCGGGTAGGGGAGGCCGCTCGCCTCCCAAAGCTTCGGGTACATGCTGATGGAAGTGAAACCCGGAATGGTGTTGATCTCGTTCAAGTAGACTTTGCCGGATTTGCGGTCGACAAGGAAGTCCACGCGCGCCATGCCCGCGCAATCGATCGCCTGGAAGGCGCGAATGGCCACATCGCGCACCTGCTTCTTCTGCCGCGCGTTGAGCCTGGCAGGGATAATGAGATTGGACCCTTCCTTCAGATACTTCGCCTCGTAATCGTAGAACTCATTGATTGGCACAACCTCGCCTGGCACCGAAGCCTCGGGAAGATCGTTTCCAAGCACCGAGCATTCGATTTCCCGCGCGTCGATTCCTTTCTCAACCAGAATCTTGCGATCATATTGCGCGGCGAGATCCAGCGCAGCGGAAAGCTCGCTGCGATTGTGAACCTTGCTGATTCCCACCGATGAGCCGAGGTTCACGGGCTTCACGAACAGTGGATAGCGCAGGGTGCTCTCGATTCGCTTCCGAATTGCAGCCGGGCGCGATTCCCAGTCTGAGCGCAGAAAGAGCTCCCAGGGGACCACGGGAAGGCGGGCGTCGCGAAACAGTCGCTTCATCACATCCTTATCCATTCCCGCGGCGGAGGCGAGCACGCCCGCGCCCACGTAAGGAACACCAGCCAGTTCCAGAACTCCCTGCACGGTGCCGTCTTCTCCAAACGTGCCATGCAGAACCGGAAAAACGACGTCGAGAGAGGGAAGCGGCTGCGCGATTTGATGGGAGGGCCGGAGCGATAGCAGTTTGGGCGTAGTCGGATCAACCGAGGGTGTGACCGGATCGCCGGCTTCCAAATACTGCGCTAAGGGTTGAAGAGCATCCTGCCCGATGCGCCAATGGCCTTCGCGCGTGATGCCGATGGGAACGATTTCGTACTTCGCGGAGTCGAGCGCCTTGATGATCGAAGCGGCCGATTGCAGTGAAACATCGTGCTCGCCCGATCGGCCGCCAAACAGAATCCCCACGCAAATCTTGCCGCTCACAGGATTCTCTTTCCCAGGGCTGAGGCGGTGAATCCCACGCCCAGAATGGCGGTCTTGTTCATCACGTCGATGATGGGGTTGATCTCAACAAGCTCGAAGGCCAGCATCCTGCCGCTGTCGGCGACCATCTCCATGGCCAGATGCGCTTCGCGGAAGGTGATTCCCCCGCGCACCGGCGTCCCCACACCGGGCGCTTCGTCGGGATCAACGACATCCATGTCGAAGGAGACTACGAAGCCGGCCGTGGCTTTCGAAGCCAGGCTGATGGCGCGTTCCATGACCACGCGCATGCCCAGCTCGTCAATCTCGCGCATGGTGAAGAAGTTGACGCCCGAAGCCCGCACCGTCTGGCGCTCGGTTGCGTCCAGGTCGCGGATTCCCACCAACGCACATTTCTCTGGCTGAAGCTTGGGCGCAAAACCGAAGATGTGCGTCAGAGCCTCCGGTCCCCGGCCGAGGTTGGCGGCGAAGGGCATTCCGTGAATGTTGCCGCTGGGGCTGGTCTCCGGCGTGTTCATGTCCGCGTGCGCGTCGATCCACAGGCAGCCAATCTCTTCACCGCGATCGTGGAAGTACTTGGCAACGCCCGCCTGCGTGCCGATGGCGAGTGAGTGGTCGCCGCCGAGCGTGACCGGAAAATAGCCGGCTTCGAGCGTCAAGCAGAGCTTTTGCGCCACTTCCTGCGAGGTTGCGGCGATTTCCTTCAGGTACTTCGCCTGGTGATCGCCGAAGTGCTGCTCCTCCGGCAGGCGCACGGGAATGTTGCCGCCGTCTTCGACCTCATGCCCCAGATTCTTGAGGGCCTGATGCAGCCCGGCCGCGCGCACGGCCGAGGGACCCATGTCCACGCCGCGGCGCTCCTGGCCGAGGTCCAACGGCACTCCGAGGATTTTAATTTTCAGCATACTGCCTTCCTGCCTCTCACTGGTCAACGCGATGAAGGCACCACCTTAGATGGTGCCATTTATAAACCGCCGGATTCCGTCTTTCAGGACAGTCACATTGAAATTAATCAGGAGCGCCAGTTTGCATCCCGAGAGTCGCAGGTAGGTCAGTGTCTGAGCTTCGTGCACTGGAGCGAGGGCCTCGACCGACTTGACCTCTACGACGACCGAATGACCCACCATTAAATCGATACGATAGCCACACTCGAGCTTGACCTCTTCGTAGACAAGTGGCAAGGGTTTCTGTTCCTCGACCTCAAACCCCGCCTTTTTCAACTCGTAGGCGAGACAGGTCACATATGCAGACTCGAGCAAGCCGGGGCCAAGCGTGCGATGAATTTGAATCGCCGCGCCGATGATCCTCTCGGTGATCCTGTTCAAACGTTCGCGTTCGGTCATAAGGCTTAAAGAATTTCACACGGAGGTCACGGAGTTTCTCACCGAGAACACGGAGCAAACCCATCTCATTTTCTCCGGGTCCTCTGTGATTGACACGCTTTAGAG
Organism: Terriglobia bacterium; assembly: GCA_030049455.1. Taxonomy (GTDB): domain Bacteria; phylum Acidobacteriota; class Terriglobia; order UBA7540; family UBA7540; genus Bog-366. The sequence goes on along the minus strand of JASIKV010000027.1, from coordinate 669 downwards.
CCCATTAGGAAATGACTCCGTGGACTCTGTGCGAAATTCATTTCTCCTCCAGGGTCTACACCCTTAGAAAGGAATCTCGTCACAGCACTCACGGCTTCAGCCGGTAAAGCATTCGCGGAAACGGGATCGTCTCGCGCACGTGTTCGAGGCCGCAGATCCACGCCACGACGCGCTCGATTCCCATGCCGAAGCCGGAGTGCGGCACGCTGCCGTAGCGCCGCAGGTCGAGATACCACTCAAACGCCTCGCGTGGCAGCTTCTCTTCATGAATGCGCTGCTCGAGAAGCGCCAAATCCGCCATGCGCTCGCCGCCGCCGATGATCTCGCCGTAACCTTCCGGCGCGAGAACGTCCACGCACAGCGCCACCTCGGGCCGCGCGGGATCGGGCGCCATGTAGAAGGCCTTCACCTGGCTCGGGTAGCGGTGCACGATGAGCGGTTTTTCGAGGTTCTCGGAAAGCAGCGTCTCATCCGTGCCGCCGAAATCCCCGCCCCACTTGATCTCGCTCCCCTTGCTTTGCAGAATCTTCACCGCCTCGTCGTAGCTCAGGCGCGGGAAAGGCGTCTGAATCTTCTCCAGCTTGTCGATTTTACGCTCCAGGATTTGAAGCTCCGGCCGCCGCTTTTCCAGCACTCGCGCCACGACGGAAGCGATCAGTTCTTCGCCCA
>JASIKV010000268.1 GCA_030049455.1 Terriglobia bacterium | reverse complement strand
TGGCCGAGGGAACAGAGGTTGCCCTGGTGAATCCGGAGCTGCAAACCTCCAAGTCCTCTTCGAGCGCCTCCCCGGCGCTGGGAGGCGGCGGCAAATGAGCGCTCCGGCCACACTTGTAGCCCCTCCGCCCTCGCCCGCCCGGCCGCGCGTTGCGCAACGCTGGTGGGAGATTCTGCCGGAATTCCGCCAGGGGCTCGAATCGCTCGCCCTCCACAAGCTCCGCACCTTCCTGACCATGCTGGGAATGATCTTCGGAGTGGCGGCGGTGGTTTCCATGCTTTCCATCGGAGCGGGCGCGCAACAGCAGGTGATGGCGTTCATCGAACAACTTGGCGTGCGCAACCTGATCGTCGAGGGCAAGGAAGTGACCGACTGGCAGGCCAAGCAGAAGATCCGGCAGATTTCGCCCGGCCTGACCTTTCAGGACCTGCGCACCATTCTGGCCAACACTTCAGGAATCGAGCTTTCCACGGCGCGCAAGCGCTTCACCCCCTCCAAGATCATCCCCAAACCCCAGCAGGATATGCCCGTCATCTACGGCGTGACGCCCGTCTACCAGGATATCGTCAGTTTGCGCGTGGAGGCGGGGCGCTTCTTCGACGCCGATGAGGACAAGCGCGGCGCGGCCGTTTGCGTGCTGGGTGAGGGCGCCGCCGTGAACCTTTTCGGCCAGCAGGAGGCCGTGGGAAAGTACATCAAGGTGAACGAACAGTGGTTCCACGTGATCGGCGTGGCCGGCCCGCAACTGAGCGCCCAGACCCAGCTTGCCGGGCTGCCCACCCAGGACCTGAACAACCTGATCTACGTTCCGCTTTACGCCGCCATGCTGCGCCTGGAAGACACTTACAGCGAGTTGCAGGACGAAATCGACGGCATCTACCTGCACCTGGATGCGCGCGCCGACAGTTTTCAGACCGCGGAGGTGGCGCGCAGCATCCTGAATGTCTCGCACCGCAACGCCGGAGACTTCAGCATCGTGGTTCCCGCCGAATTGCTGGCGGACCAGCGCCGCACGCAGCGCATCTTCGAAGTCGTCATGGTGGCCATCGCCGCGATTTCCCTGCTGGTGGGCGGCATCGGCATCATGAACATCATGCTGGCGGGCATCCTCGAGCGCACCCACGAAATCGGAGTTCGCCGCGCCGTGGGCGCCCGGCAGAACGACATTCTGCGCCAGTTTCTGGTGGAAGCCGTGCTGATTTCCTTCGTGGGTGGCATCACCGGAATCTTCTTCGGATTCGGAATCTCAAGGCTAATCGCCTGGCTGGCAGGATGGTCCACCATCGTCACGCTCTCCTCCATTCTGCTGGCGTTCCTGGTTTCCGCGGCCGTGGGCCTGGTGTTTGGAATCTACCCGGCCATGAAAGCCGCGCAGCTTGATCCGGTTGAAGCGTTACGATACGAGTGAGCGCAAGCAATTCGCCCCGCCGCTTGGCGTTCGCCACCCGCCTTCACTGTTCCGTGAGATTTGCAAGGAGCCTCGGGGCGCGCCCCGTCCCGTTCCCCGTCGCTGCAATCATTCGCCACAAGGAGTCACCCAAAATGCGCTGCAAACTTCTTGCCGTTTGTTTGATGGTCATTGCCTGGGCCGCGCCCGCCCACGCCCAGACGTTTCCCACGCCCAGCTACCTTCGCGAGCAGATCTACTCACCGCGGCCGCCCGCGCCCCTGCCCGATCCCAAGACCTTTCGCGATTACGTCACGGACGGCAAGCTGCGCTTGAGCTTGCGCGACGCCATGCTGATTCTGCTGGAACACAGTTCCGAGGTGCACATCGATCGCCTGGCGGTCAATGCGGCGGAGTTCAATCTGGTCGGCGCCTTCGCGAATTTCGATCCCATGATGTTCTCCACCTTCAATGCCACGCGCACGATCACGCCCACGGATTCCCAACTGCAGGGCGCCACCACTCTCAGCACCCTTTCGCAAGAGGCTGTCTTCAACTACTCCCAGACAGTTTCTACCGGGACGAACATTAACGTCGGGTTTAGCGCGAGCAAAGAGTCCACCAACAGCGTCTATAACTTCTTTAATCCTTATATCTCCGGATCGCTGAACTTCAGCGTCACCCAGCCGCTGCTGAAGGGCAACACGCGCTTCATCAATCGCGCGCCCATCCTGATTGCGCAGCGCAACCTGAAACAGACGCAGGCGCAGTTCGAAGGGAATGTAAGCGACTCGGTCTACGGCCTTGTGCAGGCTTACTGGAACGTGGTGCAGGCGCGCGAGAACCTGCGAATCAACCAGAAGTCGCAGGACCTGGCGCAGGCTTCCTACGACAAGGACAAACACGCGCTGGAATTGGGCGCGCTGCCGCCGCTTGACATCTATCAGTCGGAAGCGCAGGTGGCCAACCGCAAGGTTGCGGTGATCCAATCACTGTACTTGCTGAAATCCGCCGAGGATCAGTTCCGCCGCCTGCTGGGCGCCGACCAGGACCCCGGCGTTCGCAACATGGATTTGGACCTGGTGGAGAGCCCCGAGCCCTCCGGCGCCCTCGAGCAGGTGGATTCCAATGACGCCGTCACCACCGCGCTCGCGCACCGGCCGGAGATGGAAGCGATCCGCCAGCTCATCGAGGCGAACAAGATCGCCGTGCGCGTGGACCACAACAGCCTGCTGCCCAACCTGAGCGTGCAGGGAATCTATGAGTCGTCCGGCTTGGGCGGCAACCAGTACAACCTGAACGTTACCCCGCCCGCACTCGTTTCCACAGGCGGTCTGGGCGATACCTTCAGCCAGATCGGCGGGTTCAATTACCCCACCTACGGCTTCGTCATCACGCTCAACCTTCCCATCCGGAACCACGCCGCCGAAGCGAGCCTGGGAAGGGATCTGGTGCAGCGCCGGCAGGAGCAGTACCAGGAACGGCAGGAGGAGGAGAACATTACGCTCGATGTGGCCACCGCCGTCCATCAACTCGATCTGGCGCGCACATCGCTGGACGCTTCGCGCACCGCCTACGACCTCTCCAAGAAGAGTCTGGACGCGGAGGAGCGGAAGTACCAGCTCGGCGCGGAGACCATCTTTTTCGTGCTTCAGGCCCAAACCGTGCTCGCCCAGGCGGAGGCCAACGTTCTTCAGGCGGAAATCAGCTATCAGCTTGCCCGCGCCGCCGTCGACCACGCCACCGGAATGCTGCTCGACCATTACAAGATCGAAGTGCAGAAGGTCAAGTCGTGAGGACCGACGCGCCGTTGTAGCGCGGGTGTCCCCACCCGCGGTCCGGCAGGCTTCCAAAAGCGCGGGTGAGGACACCCGCGCAACAACGCCTGACCGCGTTCTCTGATCAACGGTCACGGTCAATAGACCGCCGGTACTGGGCCCCTCAGACCCCCAAGCGGTACTACAAACCGTTTGACGCCCCCC
>JASIKV010000267.1 GCA_030049455.1 Terriglobia bacterium | reverse complement strand
GCGAATCTTACGGTTATTCCTGCGAATTCAAAACCTGACGAGGTTCTTGGGTTTGATACGGGCCCTGGAAACATGGTCATCGACGGGCTGGTGAGTCAATTCACCAGGGGTAAGAGAGCATATGATGCTGCCGGGCGGTGGGCAGCGCGAGGTAAGGTGATCGAACCATTGCTGGACCGATTACTCCTCCATCCCTTTTTCGGCTTGCGAACGCCAAAGAGCGCCGGGCGCGAGCAATTTGGCCGGCAGTTTATTCAAGAGCACTTTCTCAAGACACGCGCCCAGCCGGAGGACCTGCTGCGAACCGCGGCGGAATTAACTGCACGGACGATCGCAGACGCGCTCAAACGGTTCGTGCTGGGCACCGTATCGATACATCGACTGATCATATCCGGCGGGGGAGCCCACAACCGCCTGCTGGTGACGCGCCTCGGCGAGCTTTTACCCAAGCTGCGCATTCACCGCTCGGATGAATTTGGCCTCAACGTTGACGCCAAGGAAGCCATAGCCTTCGCCGTGCTCGCTGACCGCACGATGCACGGCCTGCCGGGAAATCTCCCCAGCGTCACGGGGGCTCGCCGCGCAGTTGTGCTGGGCAAAATCTCGCGGCCTTAGAACTCGCCTTCACATCCTCAACCCCAGAAGCCAGGCCGTTGTGTCAAACACTTCACGCAGCGAATAGAGTGTCCGCTCAGCCGGATCTTCCTCGATGGGGCTGCCAGGCGCGGGCGAGGCGTAGGCGCTGATCCCCATTGAACGGAACATGAGCTTGACGCGGTAGAGATGAAAGCCATCGCTTACGGCGATGCAATCGCGGGCGTGGCGCTTCACGAGGATCTGCGCCGCGGCTCGCACGCTTTCGTAAGTGGTATGGCTGTGCGTTTCAGAAAGGATTGTGTCCGCGGCAACCCCCTGTTGAATCAAGTAATCGCGCGCAACTCCACCTTCGGTGAAGTGAGGATCACCTCCGGAACCCCCGGTGGTGATGATGATCGGAGCAAGACCGCGAGATTGAAGTTCCAGAACATGGTCAAGGCGGACTTTAAGCACAGGTGAGGGATCACCGTTGTATTCGGCCGCCCCGAAGACCACAATCGCGGCCGCCGGACGGGCTTCGTCCCTCGCTGCCTCCCGCCGGATGGCCCTATAAAGGAACCACTCCATCCAGAGGCAAACCAGCAGCGTCAGGAAGAGCAGCCTTGCGATCCAGATCCTGATGCGTGTGGAGTTCAGCCGAGATACTCCTTGAGCTCAGATTCGGGAATGGCGCCCTGGCGAACGATTCGTCCGGTTTCACCGCTGAGCTCGACGATGGTCGAAGCTTGTCCGCCGCGGGTAAGACCCCCGTCGACAATAAGCGGCAAGACGTCGCCAATCTGGCAGTCAACCTCGTCCGCGGTCGAACAGGACTCCATATCGGAGAGGTTGGCGCTCGTCCCCGTAAGCGGCCGCTCGGCCGCGGCGATCAGCGAGACGACAAACGGCGCCTGCGGCCAGCGCAGACCCACCTTGCCGGTGTTGGCAGTGACCTTCAGCGGAATCTGACTTGAGGCAGGAACCACCAGGGTCAGAGCGCCCGGCCAGAATTTCTGAGCCAGTGTGAAGAACAGTTTGGGAGGATCGTGAGCAAGGTCGACGGCCTGATCGATGGAATTGACCAGCAGCGGAAGCGGCCGGTCCGCCGTGCGGCGCTTGATGCGGAAGATTTCGCTGACCGCGGCAAGGTTGAACGGGTCAGCGCCCAGTCCATAAAAGGTGTCCGTTGGGAAGGCCACGACGCGGCCACCAAGTATCAGGCGGACAGCGTACTCCACGACGTAGTCGAGGGAACTGCTCTCCACTTTTAGGATTTCGGCCATGGGACCGCCGAGCAAGGCGCCGCGCCCATTCGGAACCTAGCACAAGCACTTACCGGAATCAAGAACTGCGGCTAATTCCGGCCCGGCTGCGCCTCCGATCGCAGGTTCGCGCCGCACTTGCGGCATTGGATTCTGCGGCGGGCGTTCAGCGTGTGACAGCGCCAGCAGGTCAGGTACATCGTGCGGGCAAAAAGCTGAGTTATAACCGCGCTTGAACCCAGAATGCCTACGACCAATGCAATGTCCAGCAGGGTCTCGCGCATGTTTCCCTATTTTCCCAGGGAGGCCCGCGCCGTTCGCACGGCTTCAACGTAACGGCGCGCGTTGGCGGTGATCACTTCCTGTTTGCCTTCACGCAGAAGTTTGGTATCCACCAACTCGCTGCCTACGGCAACAGCGGCCGCACCCGCTTTGATGAATTCCGGTGCAGTCTCCAGATTGACACCGCCCGTGGGAATGAACTCAATCTGCGGGAAGGGGCCCTTGAGCGCCCGGATGTACTTCGGTCCGCCCACCGGTCCGCAAGGAAAGATTTTCACCAGATCGGCGCCCGCTTGCCAGGCCGTAACCACTTCCGTAGGTGTCAGCGCCCCGGGCAAGCAGGGCTTGCTGTAGCGGCGAGCCAATTCGATGACCGGCAAGCAGAGCGAGGGAGTAACGATAAATTGCGCCCCCGCCAGCAATGCGGCGCGGGCAGTTTCAGGATCGAGAATCGTGCCGGCGCCCAGCAACACCTGGTCGCCAAAATTATTGGCCACCTTTTCCATGACCTGTAGGGCGTTCGGGACGGTCATGGTAATCTCAGCAATATGGATATCCGCGGCAATAATCGCTTCGGCGGCAAGCAGCGCATCTTCCGGCGAGGGGGCGCGCACAATCGGCACCAAACCGATCTCTCGAATCAACCGGAGTGACTTCTCTTTTGACCAGGACATGTCATCTCCTTCGCGACACTACCTGCGACCGTGTTCAATTCACCAAAGCATCGACTACTATAGGACGATTGGAACGAATTGTAGACCCTTTTCGATTGCAGCCGGGGGGAAGTCTGCCATGTCCGGCATCCGGACCATTAATCCGGTCAAGGAAGCCATTTGCCAACTCCCGTTCTTGACTTTGCGCTTATCTGCGGCATACATTGACGGATTGCCTGCTTGAAGAGCCTTTACTTTAAGATGAGGAGCTTGACCCCCATGCCTGACCCGCCGGGGAGAACCATGCTGGACAACATCCTGTGGGCGCGCCGGAGGACGCTCGAGGAAACGCGCGTTGCAGTCCCTCTGGAGCGCGTGCAGCAGATGGCGGAGGCGCGCCAGGAGCGCCGCGATTTTGCCCGTGCCCTCGCCGGAGGTACCTTCGACGGCCTGCGTGTGATCGCGGAACTGAAGCGCGCATCGCCTTCGCGTGGGCTGTTGCGCCAGCATTACCGCAGGCGCGAAATCGCCCAGGGATATGTCACGGGTGGCGCCTCGGCCGTTTCGGTCTTGACGGAAGAACATTATTTCCTGGGCTCCACTCAGGACCTGACGGAGGTGCGGCAAGCAATCGAGGTGCCGGTGCTGCGCAAGGATTTCATTTTGGATAGTTATCAGGTTTATGAGTCGGTGGCGGCGGGTGCAGACGCCTTGCTCCTGATTGTTGCAGCCTTGCCCGACCCTGACCTGCAAAGCTTTTTGGATTTGAGCAATAAATTGAGAATTGCCGCGCTCGTGGAAGTCCACACGGAGGAGGAAGTGGAGCGCGCAGCGGCGGCGGGCGCAAAGATTATCGGCGTCAACAACCGCGACCTGAAAACACTTGGCGTCAGCCTGGAAACGTCCCTCCGGCTGCGGCAAAAATTGCCGCAGGGGTGTATCGCTGTGAGCGAAAGCGGCATCAAAACTGCAGAGGACCTGCACCGAATTAAGGACGCTGGCTTCAACGCCGTGCTGATGGGGGAGCGCCTGATGGCGCAACCGGATCCCGGACGGTGCCTGCAAGAACTCCTGGCGGAATTCGCCGGGCAAAGCCCTCCGGCGCAAGGGGGGGATTCCAACCTGGGAGCTCATTGAGAATCGGCTCGGCGAATGCAATCCATGAATTCGGCCCCTCATCGAAGCCCAAGTTTCAGGCTGTGAGTTCCATGTCATGCCGACGCGCGTAAAAATTTGCGGCATCACGCGGTGGGAGGATGCAGATCTTGCCGTGGAGTTGGGGGCCGCTGCGCTGGGATTCAATTTTTATCCGCCGTCGCCGCGTTACATCGAACCCATGACGGCTCAAGCAATAGTTTTTAAGTTGCCGCCACTCGTCTTGCCGGTGGGCATCTTCGCAGACGAAACCGACGGGGAAAGCGTGGGAAAGCGGGCACGCGAGGCTTTGGTGAAAGCCGTGCAGTTGCATGGTCCGCAACTCCCTCCCCTGGACGGCGCGATCGCCGGATTTACACTCATCCGAGCCGTGGCGGTGGATTTGGGATTCCGGCCTGAAATGCTCCTGGAACTCCATGGTGATGCGTTTCTCCTGGATAACTTCAACCCTGAGCTCAAGGGCGGAACAGGAAAGGCGTTCAATTGGAGGGTTGCGCGCGATGCGCACCGCTTTGGGACAATTGTCCTGGCGGGTGGATTGACGCCTGAAAACGTCGGGCAGGCCATCCGGGAGGTCCGGCCCTTCGCCGTGGATGTGGCCAGCGGAGTGGAATCCGCCCCGGGAAGAAAGGACTCGGAAAAGATGCGGGCTTTTTTTGCAGCAGTTGCGGAAGCGGATAGAGCGCATGACAATTGACCCAATATACAGCCGGAGCAAGTCGCGGTGATGAATTGAGGAAAGAAGTGGGAACACAAACCATCAAGCCGGAAACGCCGACCTGGCCGGACGCTCGCGGGCGCTTCGGTGAATTCGGGGGCCGCTTTGCCCCGGAAACGCTGATGGCTCCCATTGAGGAGCTGGAAGCTGCCTACTGCCACGCGCGCAAGGATCCGGAGTTTCAAGCGGAGCTCGCGCGGCTGCTGAAGGATTTTGCCGGTCGGCCTACTCCGCTCTTTCCGGCAGAGCGGCTGACTGCGCGGCTAGGGGGCGCGCGAATTTACCTGAAGCGCGAAGACCTGCTGCACACCGGCGCGCATAAAATCAACAATTGCCTGGGCCAGGGTTTGCTGGCAAAGCGCATGGGAAAGACGCGGATTGTGGCGGAAACGGGAGCCGGCCAGCACGGCGTCGCCACGGCCACGGTTGCCGCGCTGCTGGGACTCGAATGCGTGGTTTACATGGGCGAAGAGGACATGGCGCGCCAGGCCCCCAACGTCTTCCGCATGCGCCTTCTCGGCACGCGGGTGGTTTCGGTTTCCTCGGGAACCAAAACGCTCAAAGACGCCATTAACGAAGGCATGCGCGACTGGGTGACAAACGTCCACAACACGCATTACCTGATGGGGTCGGTACTGGGGCCGCACCCTTATCCCATGATGGTGCGGGATTTCCATCGCGTCATTGGACAGGAAGCGCGGCGTCAGATTCTTGAAAGCGCGGGGAAACTTCCCGATTTGCTTTGCGCCTGCGTGGGCGGAGGGAGCAATTCCATCGGCCTGTTCTATGATTTCATCTCTGACGCGGGCGTGAAAATGCTGGGAGTTGAAGCGGGAGGCCGCGGGCCGAAGTTGGGCGACCATGCGGCACGATTCTCAGGAGGGCACCCCGGCGTGCTGCACGGCTCCTACACTTATGTCCTGCAAACGGACGACGGCCTGATTTCAAACACACACTCCGTCTCCGCGGGACTCGATTACCCCGCCGTGGGGCCTGAACACGCCGAACTCCACCGCCAGGGGCGTGTGGAGTACACACATGTGAGCGACAAGGAAGCTCTGGATGCCGCAAGCTTGCTGGCGCGCGTGGAGGGGATTATTCCCGCGCTGGAATCGGCCCACGCGCTCGCGGAAGTCATTAAGCGCGCGCCTTCGATGCTGCGTGAGAAGATCATTGTGGTCAACCTGTCGGGCCGCGGCGACAAGGACTTGGGAATATTTCAGTCGGCGGGAATTCTATAGGACCGCGACGACACCGGATTTCCAATTAAGAGCCGTCTGTCGCGGAGGTCACGGGGCGGAAGTGTCGCGAAGCGTTCAGCTATCGCCGGATCGCAGATCAGCGGACGAAAACCCACAGCCCATGGCGTCAACGGTCACAAACCGCATCGAGTCTCGTTTCCGGGAGTTGCGCGAGAACAGCCGGAAAGGCCTGGTGGTCTACCTGACCGCCGGCGACCCGGATCTCGACGCCACGGAAGGACTGCTTCAGGCGCTCGACCGCGCGGGCGTGGACGTGATCGAGCTGGGAGTGCCGTTTTCCGATCCCCTCGCCGACGGGCCGGTCATCCAGCGAGCTTCAGAGCGGGCCTTGCGCTCCGGCACGACGCTGCGCAAAATTCTGGAGCGGGTTCCCGCCTGGCGTCAAACCGTTCAGGCGCCCATTATCCTCTTCAGCTATTTCAATCCCATTCTGCAATTCGGCCTGGAGAGATTTGCGGCCAGCGCGGCGCAGGCCGGGATTGATGGCGCGCTGGTGGTGGATTTGACTCCGGAGGAAGCGGACGATTACGTTCAAAGGATGCGGGCGCACCGGCTGGATACAGTTTTTCTGGCATCACCCACCTCCACTGACGCGCGGCTGGAGAAGGCGGCGCAACTGTCCTCAGGATTCTTGTATCTCATTTCGCGGACGGGCGTCACGGGTGAGCGGAGCGAGATTGCGGCCGGCGTAAAGCCTCTGGCGGAGCGTGCGCGCCGCTTTACCTCCCTGCCCATCGCTGTCGGATTTGGAATCTCCACGGCTGCACAGGTGCGCGAAGTCCAGGCCCACGCTGATGCCGCGGTGGTGGGCAGCGCGGTGGTGCACGCCATTGAAGAATACTATTCCACAGGCGGACCAGCGGCCATCGAACAATTCGTAAGCGGGCTCAAAGCCGCCGCCGGGGGTAAACCCGTATGAACGATCTCGATGGCTGGCGAAAGCGTATCGACGAGATCGACAAGCAACTGGTGAAGCTCTTGAACGAGCGGTCGCAGTGCGCGCTCGAGATCGGGCAACTGAAGAAGGGTCTGAATCTCCCCGCCTGGCAACCGCAGCGCGAAGCGGAGATCCTGCGCAACGTGGTCAAGGCGAATGAAGGACCTCTGGATGACGCCGCCGTTCGCCACCTCTTTGAGCGCATCATTGATGAAGCGCGCTCACTCGAACGGCATTTCATGGAGGGCGGCAGTTCGTTCAGAAAGGAGTAAAGCTCCATGGTCGTGGTTATGCAGGAAGGCGCGACGGAAGACGAAGTTCAAAGTGTCATCAATAAACTGATGGGCATGGGATTTGATATCCATCGCTCGACGGGTGCGCGCCACACTGTGCTGGGAGCAGTCGGCGCGAAGGTGGACTTTGACACGCGTGACATTGAGCTGCTGGACGGGGTGGAAGAGGTTTTACGCATCACCGCGCCCTACAAACTGGCCAGCCGGCACTTCCGGCCGGAGGGTTCGTTCGTAAACCTCGAACGGGGAGTCACCATCGGCGGCGACCAGGTGGTGGTAATGGCCGGGCCGTGCAGCGTGGAGAGCGCCGAGCAGATTGAGAGCGTCGCAGCAAACGTGGCGGCACACGGCGCGCGCGTCCTGCGCGGCGGGGCCTTCAAACCTCGAACATCACCCTACAGTTTTCAGGGAATCGGCGAACAGGGGCTGGTCTTCATGCGCCAGGCCGCGGACAAACACAATCTCTGCGTGGTCTCCGAGGTGATGGACCACACCCAGATTCCCATGATGCTCGAATACGTGGACATGCTTCAGGTCGGCGCGCGCAATATGCAGAACTACAATTTGCTGAAGGAACTTGGCAAAGTGGCCAAGCCGGTTCTGCTGAAGCGCGGCATTTCCGCTACGGTGGAGGAGTTGCTGCTTTCCGCCGAATACATCATGGCGGGAGGAAACTACAACGTGGTTCTGTGCGAGCGCGGAATTCGCACTTTTGAAAGCTACACACGCAATACGCTGGATATTTCGTGCATTCCGGTCATTAAGAAGCTTTCGCACCTGCCCATTCTGGTGGATCCTTCCCACGGTACGGGCCGGCGCGACAAGGTGGCCCCCATGGCGCGGGCGGCATTGGCGGCGGGGGCGGACGGACTGCTGATTGAAGTACACAACGACCCTGAAAAAGCCCTCAGCGACGGCGCGCAGTCGCTCTATCCGGAGCAATTCGAGCAATTGATGAAGGAATTGCGGATGATAGCACCGGCAGTGGGCAGAAAAATATAGGTTCGAAAACCGATACTGCAGATTCAATCGCGAGCGATCGAGTTTCGATTTTCGAATCCCGGCAAGGTTGGATTTCGGGTTCAATCATTGCAAAACGCAAATCCAGAACCTTTTTTTCGGCAAGTGGCAATTGTCGGCCTGGGACTGTTGGGCGGGTCGCTGGGATTGGCCCTCAAGAAGGCAGGCTTTGCAGGCCACATTGTGGGTTCGGCTCGTCGAGCCGAGACGCGAGCGCAAGCGCTGGCCCTGGGGGCGGTGGACGAAGCGCACGCCGAACCTATCGAGGCCGTGCATGGGGCTGACCTGGTGATCCTGGCCACGCCCGTCGCGGCAATCCTTGACAATCTTCCCCGCCTTCAACCGCATTTGCCGCCGCGGGCGCTTGTGACGGATGTGGGCAGCACCAAGCGGCGAATCTGCGAGCACGCCGCAAAGCTCTATGACCAGCGGCCGATGTTCCTGGGCGGTCATCCCATGGCCGGAAAGGAGCGGTCGGGGCTTGAGAACGCTGACGCCCGCCTCTTTGAAGGCGCCCGGTACGTCTTGACCCCGCTCAAACCCGAACACTCCGGCGACCTGCGCGTGCAGGCCTTTCGCGCGCTCATCGCGTCCATCGGCGCGCGCGCAATCACCAGCGATCCGGCAAGCCACGACGTGGCCGTCGCCTATCTTTCCCATCTTCCGCAATTGCTGTCCTCAGGATTGGCCGGGTTAGTCGAGGAAAAGAACGCCGCCGGAGGCCTTTCCCTGGAATTGGCGGCCACGGGCTTCCGCGACGTGACCCGCCTGGCGGACAGCCCTTACTCGGTTTGGCGTGACATTTGCCTGACGAACACCGAAAATATCCAAATGGCGTTGGATGCGCTGATCCAGAAGATGGAGTTCATCAAACTTCACCTGGGCGACCGGGAGCTGGAACACGAATTTCTCGCCGCCCACAGCCTTCGCGACAAATTGCGCGAGCTGAGTTGACCGAGCCCGGAAGGAGAACCCGATGTTAAAAGCCGTCCTGGAAATTCTGGCGACAACTCCCGAAAAACTGAAGCTGGAAATATCCACGCTTTCACGGCGCGAGATGCACGATCACCTTGTGCCCGGGAAATGGTCGGTGCAGGAAGTTCTTGCGCACATGGCCGATGTGGAGGAAGCGGGCATGCGCGCGCGGGTGGCGGCAATCATCATGGAGAAGACGCCCAAGCTGCCGCCCTTCGATCAGGTGGCGCGGGCGGCGCAACTGGGATACAACCGCATGGATCCGCATCGCAGCCTGGCGCGGCTGCAACGCCAGCGCCACAGTAACTTGAAATGGCTCAAGACGCTTCGCCCCCCCCAATTGCGGCGTCAGGGAATCCATCAAACGGTCGGGAAAATCTCGGCGGAAGAGCTGATCACCGAGTGGGCGTTCCATGACTTGGGCCATTTGAAGCAGATCCTGGACATCAAACGCTACGCCCTTTTTTCGCGAATCGGAAACATGCGTGCTTTCTACGATTTGAAGTAAGCGCCGCCCCGGTTCCCCCTCGCGCCGGAGGTTCCTTGAACAAAGTTTATCCAAACGCGGAGGCCGCGGTGGCGGATTTGTGCGACGGCGCCACCATCATGGCCGGCGGATTCGGCCTGTGCGGAATTCCCGAGCACCTGATCGATGCGGTGTGCCGCAAGGCGGTGCGAAACCTTACCGTTATCAGCAACAACGCCGGCGTGGACGGATTCGGCATCGGCAAGTGGCTGGCCAACCGGCAGATTGCCAGAATCATTGCGACCTACGTTGGTGAAAACAAATTGTTTGAGGAAATGGTGCTGAGCGGCGAGCTTCACGCCACGTTGGTTCCGCAGGGGACTTTCGCGGAGCGCATTCGTGCAGGCGGCGCCGGGATCCCCGGATTCTACACTCCGACTGGCGTGGGCACCGTGGTGGCGGAAGGAAAAGAGGTGCGGGAGTTCAACGGACGGACATTTCTGCTGGAGCGCAGTCTGACTGCGGACTTTGCGCTGGTCAAGGCGTGGAAGGGCGATCGCTGGGGGAACCTGATCTACCGGCGAACGGCGCGCAACTTCAATCCCCTGATGGCGACGGCGGCAAAAGTGACGATTGCCGAAGTGGAGGAACTGGTCGAGCTCGGAGCGCTCGACCCCAACTCCATCGTCACGCCGGGCATCCACGTGAACCGAATCATTCAAGGCGAGAAGTATGAGAAACCAATCGAGCGGCGGACGGTGAGAAAGCGCAACCATGGACAAGCGTGAAATCATCGTGCGCCGCGTGGCGCGTGAATTGAAGGACGGTTTCTATGTAAATCTGGGAATCGGCATGCCTACGCTGGTGGCCAACCACGTGCCGCCGGGAATTGAAGTGGTGCTGCAATCGGAAAACGGCATGCTGGGTGTGGGGCCATACCCGCTGGAGGGCGAAGAGGACGCGGACTTGATCAACGCCGGCAAGGAAACGATTTCGGAAGTTCCCGGCACGTCCTATTTTTCGAGCGCGGAATCCTTCGCCATGATTCGCGGCGGCCACATCGACCTGACCATACTGGGCGCGATGCAGGTGGATGAGCAAGGCGACATCGCCAACTGGATGATCCCAGGCAAAATGGTGAAGGGAATGGGCGGGGCCATGGACCTGGTCGCGGGAGCCCGGCGGGTGATCGTGGCGATGGAGCACACCACGCGGGACTCTCGCCCCAAAATTCTGAAAAAATGCGCTTTGCCCCTCACCGGAGCCGGCGTGGTGAATACCATTGTCACCGAACTAGCTTATCTTGAGGTCACGCCCGCCGGGCTGGTGCTCAAAGAAATTGCCCCCGGCGCCACGCCCGAAATCGTACAATCATTGACGGAGCCCTTGCTGCATATTGACCCCAACCTCCGGCAGTTTCCAGCGTGAGGTGAAGTCGCCGCCCCGGTCGGAAGGAATGAAGCAAAATGCTGCCTTTGAAATTACTGATTGCCCTGCTGACTCTATCCATGTTGCCTGTGGACAACTCAAACTACACCGCGCAGATTGAACAATGGCGAGAACATCGCGAAGCAAACCTGAAGTCGGACAGCGGATGGCTGACCCTCGCCGGGCTCTTCTGGCTGAAGGAAGGCAAGAACCGCATGGGGACGGGGCGCGACAACGATTTCGTGCTGCCCGCCGGCTCAGCTCCGGATAAATTGGGAACTTTTATTTTCCACGAAGGCAAGACAGTGTTTGAATCTGCGCCGGGCGTCACGGTGACGGTCAATGGCCAGGCGGTATCCACGGCCTCCCTGACCTCGGATTCGGCGGGTTCGCCCGATGTACTGCAAATTCGCAACCTCACCCTGTTGGTCATTCAGCGCGGGCAGCGCACGGGAATTCGGCTGAAAAATAAGGACAACGAAGCGTTGAAGAATTTCCACGGCACTCAGTGGTTCCCAGTGTCGGAGGAATACCGCGTGAAAGCAAAGTTTGTGCCTTACACGCCTGCTAAAAAGATTGCTGTTCCCAACATCCTGGGCGACGTGGATCAGTCCGACTGCCCCGGCTACCTGGAGTTCACCTTGAAGGGCCAGCATCTCCGGCTCGATCCCGTGACGGAGGAGAATGAACTGTTCCTGATCTTCAAGGATCAAACGGCGGGCAAGGAGACCTATCCGTCCGGAAGATTTCTCTACGCGGATATGCCGAAAGATGGCGAAACGATTCTGGACTTTAACAAAGCCTACAATCCGCCGTGCGCTTTCACGCCTTATGCCACGTGCCCGCTTCCGCCGAAACAAAATCAGTTGCCGGTCCGGATTGAAGCAGGGGAGCTGCGCTACGGCCATTAGACATTCTCCATTGCCACTGGACCGCGAACCGCCGGGGAATTGGCTGTGAGGTGCTTATGGAGATCAACAGCATCGTGATCGTCAGCCTGGTTTCACCCAAAGAGAAAATGTGGGGGCAGCTTGTCATGCTGGAACCAAAGGGCATCACCGTGCGCGGCATCGACCTCGGGGCATTTGACGATTTCATTCGCCAGGTTATTCAGCAGGAGGAAACCGCCGTGGGCATGAACACCGTTTTTTTTCCCATGCAGCGCATCGAGCGCATCATGGTGGATGAACCCAGCGGCTCGATTCCCTCCCTCAGCGAGAGATTTCAAGCCAAGGTGGGGCTGACCATTCAGGAGTATCTGGGGATCGATGTTCCCAGGGTTTGAAAGGCAATGCGGGAATCCTGCCCGTGTTACGAAGAACCATGACCTCAGCCGAAATCCTCCAGCTTCTTGCTTCCCGTACCAGCCCCGAGGGCGTCGAGGGCATGGCGCGTTTTGGGATTGTTCCCCAAAAAGCCTACGGCGGGTGGTCGATCCCTGCGCTGCGCAAGCTGGCGCGCGAAATCGGGTGCGATCACTCTCTGGCTCAGGAACTATGGGAGGCGGAGGTTTATGAAGCGCGGGTTCTTGCCACTCTGATTGATGACCCTGAAAAAATCTCGGAGCGGCAGATGAACCAGTGGGCCAGGGACTTCGATAATTGGGCGATCTGCGACGGCGCCTGTATCAATGTTTTTCGCTACACCCCGTTCGCCCACCGGAAGTGTATGGAATGGAGCTCGCGCCGGGAAGAGTTCGTCAAGCGTGCGGCGTTTGCCCTGATGGCCGGCCTGGCCGTCTCAGACAAGGCGGCGAGCGAAAAAGCTTTTCTGAAATTCCTTCCGCTGATTCGGCGCGAAGCAGTGGACGAACGAAATATGGTCAGGAAAGGCGTGAACTGGGCGCTGCGGCAAATCGGCAAACGCAATTTGCGGCTCAACCGCGCCGCTCTAACCGCCTGCCGGGAAATTCACGCACTCGATTCCAGCGCTGCCCGCTGGATCGCCTCCGACGCGCGGCGCGAGCTTGCAAGTGCGGCCGTGCGACGCAGGTTGAAGCAGCGCCGCCCGTGAATCGTGGCGCTGCCTTCCAGGCCCTGTCGGAGCCTCGGGCAGGATTCCCGGTCCACGAGATTTGCGCAATTCATAGAGATTCCCAAAAACCATGTCCACTCGGATCTTCACACCCTCGAATCAGATCACGCTCCTGCGCCTATTGTTCGTTCCGGTCTTTGCCATCCTCATTCTCGACCGGAACTATCGCGCCGCGCTCCTGGTGCTGACCGCCGCGGCCGCCTCCGACATTCTCGATGGCACGGTCGCCCGCCTGCTGAGGCAGGAAAGCGCGCTGGGCGTGGCGCTCGATCCCATTGCCGATAAAATCCTGATGACCACTGGCTACATAGCCCTTTCGCTGCGCGGAGTATTGCCCTGGTGGCTGACGGTGCTGGTGCTGAGCCGCGATGCGATCATCATCACCACAGTCGTAGTCATTTCTCTCGTCGCCGGTTACCGGCCTTTTCATCCCTCGCTGATTGGAAAGACCTCCACAGCGGCGCAGATTGCGACCTTGTTTGCGGGCGTGTGCCACCGCGCGCACGTTCCCTACATCTCCGCGGACCTCGTTACCTTTTTCCTGTATGTCACGGCGGCCCTGACCGTGGCTTCCGGAATTCATTACGTCTTCCTGATGCGGCAACGCTTCGGCGCCCAGGATGTCGATAGCGCCGCAAGTCGTTGAAGCCCCTTGACAAAAGTGTGGTATAAGTGACGGTCGGCGGCTCGCCATACCACCTTGAAAGAGGAAATGAGCACCCGGACAGCTATGGGGGCAGACCGGAGGAGTAATGTTTAGACGTAGAACGATTCCCTCATTGTTCATCCTGGCCGTGATTCTCGGCTGCGGATTCCTTCTCGGGCAAACGCCGGACACGGCGACCTTAAGCGGGCGCATTACGGACCTGAGCGGCGCAGCAATTCCGGGCGTGGAAGTCACCGCCACGAATTCCGTCACGGGATTCAAACGCACCGCGCAGACGGATGCCGCCGGGGCGTTTTCGTTTGCCGGTCTATCGATTTCCGGCGCATATCGGCTGACGGCGAAAAAGGAAGCGTTTGCGGAGCGGACCGTCAGCGACATCAATCTGGCCGCCGGCACTGCCGCGGAAGTAAGCCTGGAGTTGGCGGTTTCAGGCACTCAGACCAAAGTGACCGTCACGGGAGAAGCCGGCGGCGTGCGCACGGACGGTCCGGAGCTGGGCGCCGCCCTGGGTCAACAGCAAATTGAAGCCACGCCCCTGATCAACCGGCGCATCACCTATCTTCCCCTGCTCAACTCGGCCAATCGTCCCGCCATCAATCAGGGCGACGTGTTTATGAACCAGGACCTGTTCACCACCAACGGCACAGGCCGCCGCCAGGCATGGTTCGAAGTGGACGGCGCCAACGCCATTGACGCCTGGGGCCGCCAGACCATCATCCCCAACTTTGGGGCGGATACCGTGCAGGAAATGGACGTGCTCACCAGCGCCTTTTCCGCGCAATACGGCTATACTGCGGGCAGCGTCATCAACATCGTGACGCAGCGCGGCGAGAATCAATTTCACGGCAGCGTGCTGGCGCTCGGCCGGCCCTCAGACACGGAAGCGCGGCTCTCCGGATTTACGACGGCCAACGCCACCAGCGGCAATCAGATTACCAATGACACCCTGGGGCAATTTTCGGCGGCCCTCTCCGGTCCGGTGGGCAGCGGCGGCAAGACGCAATTCTTCGCACAAAGCGAATATAGCTGGCAAAGCCGCACGTCGCCCGTCACTTCACCCATCGCGCCGGAAAACTTCCTGGGCCACTATCAGGATTGGCTCGGCATGATCCGCCTGGACCACGAGTTTAGCGGGCGCAACAATGCTTTCTTCCGCGGAAACCTCGACCGGTTTTTCGATACCAACCCCAACGGCATCGTGGGCGGCAACAGCCTGCCCAATGTTGACCGTGTTTTCAATAAGCACGTCTACGACCTGCTGGCGGGCGACACGGCAGTCCTCAGCCCCACGCTGATCAACAACCTTCGCCTGCAATTTCAACTTGCTTCGCCCATCACTCAATTCATTCCGGTGATTGACAGCACGCAGTTCGTGGTTCCCGTCTCGAGCGGCGGCACCTTCACTTCCGGCACTTCCCAATCCGCGCTGCTGATGAATCGCCAGTACGAAGCGAATGACGTAGTTTCCGCGCAACGCTCGCGGCACAACATCACCTTTGGCGGCGACGTGATTGAAGCGCACAACGGAGGAAACAGCAAGGAATTCGGCGGCCCTCTGTACCTTGGCTCATTCACTTACAATACTTGCACGCTGTCCCTGAGTGTGTGCGAGAGCTCCACTTACCTCGACAACATCGCGAACGTCGCCTCCTACACGCAGAGCTACGGCAATGCGCAGTACACCGTGGATGACGCTCTCTGGTCGCTGTTCGTGCAGGATGACTACAAGGTTCGCAGCGACCTGACGCTGAATCTGGGCCTGCGTTACGAGCGGCAGACCTTCACCGATTTCGACCGCGGATTTGCGCCGCGATTCGGTTTCGCCTACAACGTCAAAGGCGCCGGGAAGACGGTGGTGCGCGGAGGCTTCGGAATTTATTACTCGCAAATTGTGGACAATAACGCGGCGAACTACGCGCTTTCAGGCGTCACGGGAGTTTTCAACTATACAGCGGGCCCGGGCCAGGTGGGCTTTCCTTCCAGCATCGCCGCCGCGCCGCTGCCGGCGTTTCCACCCGGCGCCGTTGCGCCCGTGCTCAGCCTCTACGTGCGCCCCGGCGAGAGCAGTTCCCTGAATCAGTACTTCCCCACCTCGACTTTGCTGGGATACCAGAATGCGCTGCTGAGCCCTTACACGGAACAGTGGACCCTCGGAGTGCAGCGCCAACTGAAACAAGGCTGGGTGTTGAGTGTCGATTACGTGGGCTCGCACACGCTGCGCATCAACCGGCCGCTGGACGTCGATCCGCCCACGTCGTTCGTGCGCACGGCGCAGGGGCAAACGCGCAGCGCGCAGGCCGCCAATTGCACGCGCCCCTATTGGGTTTATTGGTACGCGCAGGAAGGCATGACCTGCAACACCACCAAGGCAACCAATCCGCAGCCGGCCTATAGCGTAATCCAGAGCGACGTGAACGATGGCTTTGCAAAATACAACGCCCTGGACGCCAGCCTGAGCCGGAACTTCAGCCACGGCGTCTCCATGCTGGCCAGTTATACGTGGTCGCACGCCATCGACAACGTTGACCCCGACATTCCCAGCCAGAATCCCAATGATCCGAGAATGACCGGCGCGGCGGAAATCGGCAACGCCATCTTCGACCAGAGAAATCGGTTCGTCCTGAGCGGCGTCTACACCGCGCCGCTGGCGATTCGGTTGGGCGGGGTGGGCTCGATGGCGTCGGGATTGCCCTACAACATCACGACAGGCTCGACGAATGGCGGTGACACCGGCGCTGAAACGGATCGTCCGGTCATCAATGGCGCGGTCATCGCCCGCAACGCCGGGCAGGGCAGGCCGATTTACGATTTCGCGCCATTCGTCGAGCGGGCGTTCAACCTGCACAAAGAGGGTCTCTCGCTGAATGCGCGGGCAGAGGCCTTTAATGTTTTCAATCACGCCAACTTTGTCGGTTATAGCTCCACATACGGAAACGGGACCACGTCGGGAGTGGGATTTGGCCAGCCTGCTTCGGGAATCACCAACCAGCTTCCCGCGCGCGAGATGCAATTCTCCGTCGAGTTGCTGTTCTAAGAGGTCGGCCATGGGTGCAATTCTGGCTCTTTGAAAACCGGCAGCAGGGGGGCTGGCCTTGAGGGAGGCGCCGCCCCCCTCGCTTCCGCTTTTTTCGCATTGACCTGCCCAAATGCGTGCTAGAATCGCCACGCAGTTTGGTAATACCGCAGCGTCTCGCAGCAGCCTTCAGCCTCATCCGTCTTCTGCTCTCGCGACCCGCGGCATTACGCGGGGTCCTCGTCTTCGCACATTATCCCTGCTATGCAAATTGCCATTCCCCGTAAGGGCATTGTCCAAAACGGTTGTGTGTCTTTCTTGAGGCGGTCGGGCTTTGCAAAACGCTCTTCCCTAAAGCCGCGAAGCTGGGTTTTGCGGGCGTGACTGCCGATAGGTGTCACGGGTCTCGCTCTCCCTCGGATGATGAACGCCGAAGGTGTGGGGTCCGCGAGTGTCGTCGCGGTTCTTTGCTGCGGCGCGTTTCGGCCAGGCAGGCATTTTGCGATTCCTGCACGCTGATGCGCCTGGCGGTGAGACTTGCGCGGCACGAGGGTCCAGGGTCCGCAAGCAGATCGAATCGTAAATTCAACGGGCGAAGGCGGGGGAGTGCGACCGTCTCGCCACCGGGAGCATCCCATGCCGCAGAAGTTGTTCGTGGGGAATCTGCCCCACGAGGTTACAGACAACGAACTCCACGAGTTCGTGAGCAGTGCGGGGTTTCAGGCAGCCTCGGCTGTGGTCATTCGCGACAGAGCCACGGGGCAGTCGCGGGGCTTTGGATTTGTTGAGCTGGCGGATGGCGAAGACATGGAGCGCGCCATTGCCGGGCTGAACGGGCAATCTCTGCAAGGCCGCCGGCTGACCGTCAATGAAGCGCGTCCGCCGCGCACCGATATGGGCGGCGGGGGAGGACGTCCCCGCGGTGGGGGCGGGGGTGGACGCCATCAGGGACACGGCGGGGGCGGCCGCAGGCGCGACTGGTAAACGCCCGTGCCGGGCTTGGATTTTGTGGGCGAATTCCGCCCCGGTCTTATTCCGAGCCGACCAGGCGGCGGTAAACATAGCGGAGTCGCTGCCGGGTTTCGTGGAGTTTGGAGGCAAGTGTCTCGCCCTCCGCGAACAACCGCCATCGCCGCGCCACATTCTCGGCAGCTTCCGTGTTTGCGCCGCTTTCGGGCAAGCCCGTGGGCGCCTTGCCCGTCACCAATCGAAGGATGTGGTCAACCGAGCGGAGGAATTCGGCGCCTCCCGTCAATGCGGCCGCATCCTCGGCGGATAGAGCTTTCGCTTCCCGCAAGGCCGCGACCTGCTCCGCCATGTTGCTCCCCGGAGCTGCCTGTATGCGCTGCTTCAAGCGCAAATAGGAGACGGCGAAGTCCACGTCGTAATATCCGCCCGGAGCAGTCTTGGTGTTGCTCTCCGGGACTGTGACTTCGCGCTCCAGCCTTCGCCTCATCTGGTGGAGTTTCCCTTCGAAATCCTCAAGTGTTGAGAACCGGTGGAAGATCGCGGTCTGAAGTCCCTCCACCACTGCCTGGGCAAACATCGGCTCACCCACCAGCGGATGGGCCTTCAGATAAGTGAGCAATTCCCACGCCTGAGCGTCTTCGGCAATGTAGTTGAGGAGCCCGTCCAAGGTCACCACCAACTCCCCTTCCTGTCCGCGCGGCCGCAAGCGCGTGTCGACCGGGAACACCGTGCCGTCGCGTGTGTAACTGGAAAGGACCTCAATCGTCTTTTCCGCGACGTGGGTGAAGAACTCCACTTCTCCGCGGCCAGCTTCTGACCGTGCAACAAAGACCAGATCAGCGTCCGAGGCAAGGTCGAATTCACTCAGCCCCAGGCGGCCCAATCCCATAATCAGGAAGGGCGCCCCGTTCGAAGCTGATCCCTCTCGCGGCAAATTGCACCGCGCAATCTCATGCGCGCTGGAAATGCAGCGCGCGGCATTTCCTGTCCATCCCTTCAACATGGGAAACACCTTGCCGCCGGCTGCCAGGTCGGCAGAACCCAACTGGAGAAGCCCTGAGCGATATTGGCGGCGCAGAATGCCCATCTTCTCGCGCACGTCCATGCCAACATCGGCGGCCCAAGGGTGCGGCGACGCCATGGATTGTGACTCCAAACCCATGTTCAACTGCCCGGCCGCAATCCGTTCCGGCGCATTGGGTTCGGCAGAATCCTGAAATTCCAGGTCCTCAGGATGATGAACCAGCAAGTCGGTGAGATAGGCGCTGGCGCCTGCCAATTCCAGGGCGCGACGCAATGCTGCAGGGTTGGAGGCAGCCCGGGCAAATCCTTCGGCTGATGCAGACATTGCACTCAGCAGGCGAATCGCATTCCGCCGCACGGGTTCGGGAAGCTGAATTTCACGAACCACCCGTGCCACCTCGGGCGCCTGGGAATCCAGGAATTTCAGCATGGACTCAAAGGTCAGGCGACCGGAATCGGGTGGAAGAGTAAGGGCAGGCTTCAGCTCAAAGGCAGATCCGGGCTTTGCTCCATCGGCGGGATGAATCACCCGCTGGTAAATCTCATCCACAACCTCGAAAGCCTCGCGAACTTTGCGCAGGAGCGCCTCACCGGGGCGCTCACTTGGGGCGGGTTCCACGCCCGTTCTGCGCCCAAGGCGGTCCAGCGCCTCAGAGGCCGTAGGAAGCCGATGGGTTTGCTGGCCTGCTTCCATCTGAATGCGGTGCTCGACCTTGCGCAGGAACTCGTAGGCGGAGGTCAGCGCGGCGTAATCGCGATTGGAAAGCCAGCTCTTGTCGTTGAGTTTGCGCAGGGCGAAGAGGGTTCCTCCCGACCGCACCCAGTGGTCGTGCAATCCATTCAGCCGTTGCAGGCATTGCACCAGGAATTCAATGTCGCGGATTCCGCCGCGATGGCGCTTGACATCGATGGCCTGTCCCCGGCTTTCCCGCAGCTTCTTTGAGATCCTTTCGCGGGCCAGAAGGACGCTTTCCACCGCAACAAAGTCTCCCGGCGAGCGATAGACGCGCTCCTCGACGCCGCGCAGGAAATCCCGTGTCACCTTCGCGTCGCCGGCGGAGTGGCGGGCTTTGATGAGCATCTGCAATTCCCAGTCACGGGCGCGGTGCTCGTAATACTCGTGGGCGGAGTTGAGCGAAATCGCCAGGTCGCCCTGCTCGCCTTCAGGGCGCAAACGCAAGTCGACGCGAAAGACCTCGCCGTGCGAGGTGGTCTGGGTGATGGTCCGGGTGATGGCGCGCGCCAGGTGGACAAAGTATTCCTTGTTGGTCGTGGAGGATTCACGCTCGCTGCCGCCCGCGGTTTCGCCATCGTGCGAATAGAGGAAAAGGAGATCAATGTCTGAGTTGTAGTTCAATTCGTTCCCGCCCAGCTTGCCGAGCGAAACGATGCTGAAGCCCGCGCGCACAATGCGCCCCTGCGCGTCACGGTATTGGGGCTGTCCGTAGCGCTTTTCCAGCTCGCGATCGCAAAAGAGATAGGCGTCGGACAAGATCACGTCGGCCAGCGTGGAAAGCTCCAATGTCGTTTCGCCGAGCGTTGAGAGGCCCAGCACGTCCTTCAGC
>JASIKV010000266.1 GCA_030049455.1 Terriglobia bacterium | reverse complement strand
TCGTTCCGGCAGCTGTGGACAAGGACCCTGAAGTCGTGGAGCGTTTTCACAACGAGATCCGCATTTCGCGCCGCGTCTCGCACCCCAACGTCTGTCGTGTGTACGACGTTGGCGAAGTCGAAGGGCACACGTTTCTCACCATGGAATACGTGGACGGCGAAGATCTTGCCTCGCTGCTACGAAGAATTGGCCGCCTGCCCGGCGACAAAGCATTGGAAATTGCGCGCCAACTTTGTGCGGGGTTGGCCGCGGCACATCAGGAGGGAGTGCTCCATCGCGATCTAAAGCCGGCCAATGTCATGCTTGACGGGCGAGGGCGCGCGGTGATGACCGATTTTGGGTTGGCAAATCTCGCCGACCGGATTCAAGGCTACGATATTCGGAGCGGCACACCGGCTTACATGGCGCCGGAGCAACTGGAGGGCCGGGAGGTTACTGTACGCAGCGACATCTACTCGCTGGGGCTGGTCCTCTACGAAGTGTTTACGGGGAAGCGCGCCTTCGCGGCTGACAAGACACCAGCGTCGGCGAGGCAGCGCGATCCGCAATCCATAACCAGCCCTTCGACTCTGGTCAAGGACCTCGATCCCGCGGTTGAACGCGTTATCATGCGCTGTTTGGAAACCGATCCGGCCGATCGGCCCAGCGGAGCCCTGGCCGTGGCGGCTGCATTGCCGGGAGGCGACCCGCTGGCTGCGGCCCTGGCAGCAGGAGAAACGCCTTCGCCGCAAATGGTGGCTGCCGCCGGCGAATCCACCGGCCTTTCGCCGCGTATCGCCATGGCGAGCTTGGCGGCCGTTCTTCTCGGGCTGGCAGCGGTAATTTGGATCGGCCTCACGGTCAGCGGCCTCCAGCTGATGGACGGCGTTCTGCCTCCCTACATATTGGATTTGAAGGCCCGCGAGATTCTCCACAGCCTTGGATATTCAACCCCCGCCGTGGATCGCTCGTCGCTCTATTACTACAACACCAATTTCACCGACTACGTCCACGAACACTCCAAGCCGCTGCCCGATTGGCCCAAGGTGTTGCGGGAACGGCCGCAGGTCCTCGTCTATTCCTATCGAGAAAGCCCCGCTTATCTTGACCCACATCGCTTCAATGTTCTGCTCACACCCGGCGTGGTCACATTTACCGATCCGCCGGCCACCCAGTCGGGAATGATCAACATGGTCCTGGATGCGCAAGGGCGCTTGAACTATTTGCAGGCAATTCCCCAGGAATATGAACCGAACCCGCCACCGGCCCACCCGGTTGACTGGAACCCGCTTTTTGTGGCCGCGGAACTCGATCCAGCGGAGTTCCAGAAGGCGGAGCCTGAATGGCTCTCTCTCGCAGCCTTTGATGAACGCTCGGCGTGGACAGGGACGTGGCCAGGAACCGGATATCCCCTGCGCATTGAGGCGGCTGCCTGGCGCGGGCGGCCGGTTTTTTTCCAACTGAGTGGCCCATGGAATACGCCCGACCGGTCACAGCATGAACCGGCAAACTCCAGTCAGCACATCAGCCAGATCATCGGAGCCGTCCTGGCCATCATGATTATGATTGCCGGCGGTCTGTTGGTCCGGCGTAACGTGTCGAAAAACAAGAGTGATGCGCGCGGTGCATTACGGCTGGCGCGGGCCGTGTTCATCATCAACATGGCCCTGTGGGTCAGCGTGGCCCATTTTGTACCCACTCTCGCGACCTTCGGCCAGTTTATTTTGGCGCTCTCCGGTTCGATTTTCATTGCCGTCGCGGTGTGGACGCTCTACGTGGCGCTTGAGCCCTACGTGCGGCGGCATTGGCCACACGCGATTATCTCCTGGAGCCGCGTGCTGGCAGGGAAGTGGCGTGACCCATTGGTGGGCCGTGACCTTCTGTGGGGCGTTCTTCTCGGCGTAATTTGGTCAATCCTGGTGAGCGTGGGGTTTCTGGCGCTAAAGCATGAAGGTGCCACCCCGCAACTTGCGCGCGCCAATATCTTGATGGGCAATCGGGAAGTTGTAGGCTCATGGTTTCTGAATCTGATTGCCTGCATCGAGGGTACGCTGCAGTTTTTCTTCATTCTCTTCCTGCTGCGCGTCATCCTCCGAAATCGCTGGGTCGCCCTGATCTGTTTTATCGCGCTCTTCACTGTCCAGGGCTCACTGCAAAATGACCACCCGCAGATTATCTGGCCGTTCTGGTTGGCGCTCTACACACTCGCCGCAGGCGCGCTTGCCCGCTTTGGCCTCATTGTACTGGCGACGGCCATCTTTACTGCCAATGCTCTGTTAAATTTGCCCTACTCCCTCGATTTTTCCCGCTGGTACACACCCCATGTGGCCGTCATCCTCCTGGGCTTTGTGGCCATCGCAGCGTGGGGATTCTACACCTCGCTGGGCGGACAAAAATTGTGGAAGGACGAGCTCTTTGATTAGCGCCGAAGTTTGACCCCTGCCATTCTTTTCAAAGCATTTCGGTTGATATAGACTGGGCTCTGCGCGCCGGCCTTAAGGCATATGAAAACCTGCCCGATATGTCAAGCAACCTATCCTGACGCGGTGGGCTTTTGCTCGCGCGACGGAACGGAATTGGTCTTCACGGGGACGTGGGGGCCTGGAACACTTGTGCGCGGGCGGTATCGCATCCTGAACAAAATCGGGGAAGGCGGCATGGGCGCCGTTTACAAAGCCACGCACACAGGGTTTGACGAAATCCGCGCCATCAAAGTGCTGAACCGGGACCTCAGCGGCGATGAAAAATTTCTGGAACGATTCAAGCGTGAGGCCTACATTACCCGCAAGTTGAAACACCCCAACGCCGTGCAAGTTGAGGACATCGACGAGGCCGAAGACGGGTCGCCCTTCATCGTAATGGAGTATATCGAAGGGCAGAACCTGAAGGATGCCATCGAACGTGACGGTCCCTTATCGGCGTCGCGTGTATGCTCGATCGCGAGGCAGGTGGCTGCCGCCCTGGACGCTGCACACACATTGGGAATGGTCCATCGCGACATTAAACCGGAAAACATCGTGCTGGTGCAGAGCACCGAGGGCGAAAAGGCCAAGGTGTTGGATTTCGGCATCGCCAGCGTGCGAGAGGCGGAAAGGGGTGAGGCCGGCAGCCACAAGGATTTGACAGGCGCCGGATTCGTCGTCGGAACGCCTGCCTATATCTCCCCCGAACAAGCACAGGGAAAGCGCGGAAGCGATCTGGATGGGCGGTCCGACCTCTATTCCCTCGGCATCGTCATGTACCAAGCGCTGACCGGGGATTTGCCGTTTAAATCGCAATCCACCATGGAAATGCTGATGGCGCACATTCAGACGCCGCCTAACCCGATTCGGCTGATTCGTCCGGATTTGCCAATTCCTGAACCGCTTGCCGCCCTGGTCATGAGGATGCTGCAAAAGGATCGTGATATGCGGCCACTCTCAGCAGCCGTTCTGATTGAAGATTTGGCTCGCATCGAGAAAACGATTCCTGTGCCTCGCGCCGGGCCGCGAGGAACCATCGTGGTTCCTCCACCCTCTGCCGCAACCATTCCGGCGCTGCCGCGCCCCGCTCCTCCGGCACCGCGTCCGGCAGAACCTGTAACGTTGCCCCAACACCATGCGGACACGCAAACCCCCTTTTACAAGCGGCCCGCAGCCATTCTGATTCTGGTTTTGGTCGTGGGGGGCGGGATTTGGTATCTATTCACGCATCGGCCTACTGAGAGAATTGCGCAGCATCAAGCGGCAGCAGCCGACTACGAGCGCCGCCAACTGCTTCCGCAGGCTGAGCAGGAGTATCGTGCCGCCCTCCAGCTCGATGCCAGCAACGAAGCGGTTGAATCCGCCTTGGGCCATGTCCTGGTGGAAGAACGAAAGTGGGATGACGCCATCAACACGCTGCGCGCAGCGATCGCGTCTCGTCCTGACGACGCCGTGGCACACAATAATCTTGGTGTGGCGCTTGAAACCGCGGGAAGCGGTCTGGAAGCCGTCGGGGAATTTCGTGAAGCGATTCGGCTGCAGCCCGATTACCTGGAAGCCCATGCCAATCTCGGCCAGGCTTTTGAGAAGCTCAATGATTTCGGCGGATCAGCTACCGAATTTCATGAAGTCCTGCGATTGAAGCCCGATGACGCCGAGGCGCATTTTCATCTGGGACTTGCGGCATACAAGCAGGGCGACACGGATGGGGCAGTAAGTGAGTATCGCGAAGCGATCCGGCTCCAGCCGGGATTTGCGCTTGCGCATTTCAGTCTGGGCGGTGTTCTGTATGACCGGGGTGACCATGACGCGGGTATTGACGAGCTGCGAACTGCCTATTCCCTCTCACCCGATGATCCGGAGATTCGCGCGGCCTACCAAAAAATTCTCGAAAAGTGATGCAGGCGGCGCTGCGACCGGCCCTGATTGTGCGGTTTGGCCTGAGTTGAGGAATGCTGCCTGTTAGAAGCTTACTCGAATCGATATACTCGAGCTGACCGGCTTCCCATTCGCCGTGGGCGGCTTGAACTTCCACGAGCGCGCGGCCTTTTGAACGTCCGATGCGAATCCACTGGTGTCCGTCACGATTTGATTGGGAGCCACATTCCCATTCTCATCAACGGAAATTCTGATTAGCACGATGCTGCCAGGAGGGGCGCCCTGGACCGGTGGCATGACGAGACTGGTCGCTTGCAGCCCGCCGTCAACCTCATAATCGGGCACAATCAATCCTTTATGCCAGGGCAGCGTTGAACGCTGCGGGTCGCCTCCGGGAATGGGAGTTACGGAGGGGACGCGCGCGGCAGGCTGTGGCGTGACCGAAGTGGTCACGGCCGGTTTGGGTGGCTCGGGCTTGGGTTTGGCGGCCGCGGTAAGCTGATCATTTATCAGTTGAACGCGGGCCTGGGCCTGCGCCTTCATCGGTCCGGAGCCGTCCGCGAGGGTTTTGAATGCCGCCAGAGCCGCTTTCAAATCACCCGAGCTCTGGATGCGATCTGCGGCGTCAAATTGCTGCTTTGCCGAAGCGACGTTCAGCTTGTCGGTGATCTGCTGAACGTGCGTCTTGGCGTCTTCCTGAAACGCCCCGGAGCTCGCCGCAATGGATTTGAATTGCGTGAGCGCTCCATTCAGGTCGCCGCGGGTTTCTGTCTGGACAGCGGCGTTGAAGGCCTGCTGGGCGGCGACGTTGCTGATTTTGTCGTTAATTCGGGCAACCCGCGCCTTCGCTTGCGCCGCCATGGGTCCCGACTCGTCGGCGATTTTTTGGAATTGCTCCTGGGCGTTCTTCAGGTCGCCGTTGCTCTCGGCCCGATCTGCGGCGTCGAACTCCGACTTGAATTTCATGAGCTGCTCGAGGGTCGCGAGCGCCTCAGCCGCTTTTGGCGCCAGTGTCGAGTCCGCGACCTTCATGTTCACAACCACCTGATAAAGGCCGCGGGCTTCCGCGTAGTCGTTTCGCGCCATTGCGCTTTCAGCCTGCTCAAACGTTTGCTTTTCAATCTGGCTGGCGTCGACGCCACGCTGCCGCTCCATGTCGATGAAAATGGCTTCGTTGGCCTGGTCCTTCAGGGGGCCGTTAAGTGCCACCACTTTCTTGTAATCAACAATGGCCTCATCCCACTGTTTCTTGTCCTCCGCGGTCCTGGCTTGATCGTAGAGGTCCTTTTCCTGGTGGAGCTTTTGACTGATAACGCCGGCAGCCACGGAGGCTTCACCCTTAAGGACTCCCTCTTTCGCAGCCAATTCCTGCCACTTTGCAAGCGCGGCTTGCAGATCGCCGGCCTCCTGCAATCCCTGCGCCTCAGCTTCCAGGCGAGTCTCCTCGGTCGAGGGCCCCTTCACAGGTTTAGGCCGCAGATAGAAATAACCGGCTGCCGCCAACGCCGCTACGAGCAGAACTGTGGCGACCCAGGCAATGGAGGAATTCTTTCCGGCTCTTGGGGTCCGAGGCGCCTGGGCAGGGTAGACGGCCTTTCGTCCCGCGGCAGGAGCCTGATGGGGCCCGGGCGGGGCCGCCTGGAGCTGCGCGGGTTGAGCGGCAAGCGGCGAAGCGCCCAACGCACTGGTGGTTTCCTGTGGGGCGGAGGGATCGATGGCCTTCGATTTCCGCGTCCCCGTGATCAACGCCTCACGCTGTTCGTTTGCGCGCCTCTGCTCGCGGGTTGCCTTATCCAGCATTCCCTGCGCTTTAGCGTCCAGCTTGACAAGCTTCTGCGCTTCCCCCAAGGCTTGGGCAGCCGCAGCATATTCGCCGCGCCCCAGGGCCTGTTCCGCCTCCGTCACTAGCTTCTTGGCCTTAACTTCCGGCGGCAGGCGTTGAATCTCAACCGTTATCTCGCTTTGCAGTTTCTTCGCCCCCGCGTGAGTGTTGTCGAGGTATAAGGCTTCGCGAATTCTTTCCTGCGCGCCGTCGAGATCGCCCTTGGTCTTCAAGTCGGAGGCCCTTACCAGAAGGTCGCCAATAAAGTTCAGTTGTAATTCGCGGGCAAGGGGAAGGATATCCGCCAGCAATTCGTCCAGTGATTGGTAGCGCTCCGCGGGATTCTTCTTCAGAGCTTTGCTGATGATCGCGTCGAATTCCGGCGGCGCGTCTGCTGCGCACTTGCTCAGCGGCACCGGCTCGACGCTCAGAATCTTGGCAATGACGGCGGTGACGGTTGAGCCGTCGAAGGGCTTCTTGTACGAAATCAATTCATAGATAACGCAGGCGACTGACCACAAATCGGAGCGGCTATCCACATGGCCGTCGTTAACCTGCTCGGGCGAGGCGTAATGAACGGTGCCCAGGAAAGTGCCGGTTTTGGTGAGCGTCGTAGTGTCCAGATGGACGATTCCGAAATCCACGACTTTTACGATCCCGGTTTTGGTCAGAAGAATGTTGGCGGGCTTGACATCGCGGTGAACGAACCCGTTTTTGTGCGCGTGGCTGAGACCTTCGCAGAATTGCTGGATGAGTTTGAGCTTGGTGGCGAGCGGAATGGACTGTTGTCGGGTAATGATATTCTTCAGGCTGTCGCCCTCGACATACTCCATGACGATGTAGGGGCACCCGTCGGATTCCCCCATGTCGTGGATGGTCACAATGTTCGGGTGCTGCAAGGTTCCGGCAGACTGGGCCTCGCGATAGAAGCGCTTCAGGATTTCGGGGTCGGAGACCAGATCGGGACTAATTGTCTTAATGGCGACCATGCGGCCGATGATGATGTCCCGGGCCTTGTAGACCACCCCCATGCCGCCCTCGCCCAGTTCCGCGACGACTTCATACTTGCCGATTTTGCGTCCAATCTGTGGGTCCACGGTTCAGCGCCTGCCCAAGCGGCAAATTGCCGTCGTGCGATCTTGCCGGGTCGTGAGTGCGCAGCTTTGCCTCATTGCCATCGCGTGCCTTTTAAGTGTTTTCGCTTCGAAATCGCCACTACAATTCGAGTTTAACCCAGTTTTCGGTAAATTCAAATCACCTGACATGATTAGTAGTGGGTCAGTTTGAATTTTGTAGCGCGGGTGTCGCCACATGCGACGGTTACTGTAGCGGCGGTCTATCGACCGTCGCGGGGGCTAGTCCGTCAGCCGACGGGCAAGCCCCGTAGAATGCGACGCAAATAGAGCACCGCTACAGCCGATTGCTCCAGATTCCGTTGCGGAGTGCTCCGGAAAATTCAACCTGAGACACTACCTATCCTTGACTTCCGCGTCCCGCTCTGTTAATTTCGTGTATATGGGGCGGGCAGGGAAGTTTCCTAACATATAACCCCATCGAGGAGATGCTATGCCGATTGAGCTTACCGCGAAGGCCGTTACGAAGGTCAAGGAAATCATGTCTCAGCAGGAACCGAAGCCCATGGGGCTGCGTGTCGGGGTCGCGGGCGGAGGCTGCTCGGGTTTCTCATACCAAATGAACTTCGAAAGCCAGAGCAATCCCATCGACAAGGTATATGAATTCGATGGCCTGAAGGTTTTCGTTGATCAGGCGTCGCTCATGTACCTGAATGGCACCAAGATTGACTACGTTGAAACTCTCGAGGGTGCCGGGTTCAAATTTGAGAACCCCAATGTGAAAACCACTTGCGGGTGCGGGAGCTCTTTCAGCGTCTAATTTCAGCAGCCGGTTCGGAAAGCTGCCATTTCAAGATTTTTGCCTGCGGTTTAGTGCACCCCCGGAGCGCCCAAGGGCGCGACCGGGGGTTTCGCTTTTTGGGAGCCTCATGGTCCGCACGCGTCCGGACAATTTGTCGCAAGAAAAGGGCGCGGCCCCAAGTTTCGAGGCCGCCCCTCCAGGAATGGTGCTCTCACAACGAAGTGCCAACCTACGCTTGGAAATTGAACCCCTTGTCAGTTCGGAAGCTGATGGACTCCCCGAGCCTCAAGGACCCAGGTTGGCGCGGTCCACTGTGCTCCGGTGGTTGATGTTCCACTCGTCTGAAGGTAGAACAAGTCGCCACGCACATTCAAGGTTGGAGCCGCGGTCAGGTTGATCAGCCCAGCGATACCATTAAAGTTGGTTTCAGGATAGGTGGTCACGGTGATGGGATTCCCG
>JASIKV010000265.1 GCA_030049455.1 Terriglobia bacterium | reverse complement strand
GCCGCAACCGTGTCGCGCCGGGAAAGAAATGAATGGAAAGCTCTGCCGACGGTGCGCAGTCTGTCACTGGAAGGCTGAGGGCTTAATTTTTCGGGAGGCAGACGGAGCGAGGCGAGTGAGCAAACCACGGCGAGTCCGGCGAAGAACAGGAAGGCGCGCTGCCAGCCGAAGCGGTCGGCAACTTGCGCTGCGATCGGCACGCCCAATATTGGCGCGGCAAAGTATGCCGTGGAAATCAACCCGATGGCGCGCCCGCGAACGTTGTAAGCAAACCAGTCCGCCGCGAAGGTGACCGAACACGTGGAGAGCGTTCCGGCCGCCAACCCCGTCAGGGCGCGCGCCAGCAGAAGCTGATTCCAGGTGTGGCTTTCCCCGGCGGCCCACGAAGCGGCAGAAAAAACCACCGCCCCGGCAAGCAGGAATCGCCGCCGGCCGAAATGGTCCGAAAGCGTGCCGGAAAAGAAAGAAGCCACCGCTGCGGCCACGGAATACGCAACCACCAGCAATCCCGCAGTCGAAACATCAATGTGAAACGACTTGACCAGCGCCGGCAAAAGCGCCGCGATCATCTGGTTGTCGGCTAATCCCAGGAAGAGAAGTGAAAAGAGGATGGCAATGACAAGAAGATCCATTGGCATAAGGGACGAGGGTAAAGGATGCAGAGTAAAATCGGCACGCTGAGGCGACGGGTTTACGCCTTATCCTTTGCCCTTTGAGCTTTACCGTTATCCCTTGTCCCGGTTTTAATCGAAGTGATGCAAATCGAGCCTGATGGCCGCCTTGTCGGAAAAATCCATGACGCCCGCGGCGGCAATGCCGATGGCCACCACGATCGCATCGCTGATTTCGTGCTTGGTAATCCCCAGCTCCAGCGCCTTTTTGATGTGCCCTTCCAGGCAGCCTTCGCATTTGGCGATCAGCGAACAACCAATGGCGATCAGCTCCTTGGTTTTCAAATCCAGGGCTGATTCCTTGAAATAACCTTCCTTGTAAAACTGCAAGTAGATGTTGCGCAGCCGCGGTTCAATCATGCTCATTGAAGGCGGCGGACTTTTCTTTCCCATGGGATCATCGCTGGCCATGCCGAAACCTCGCTCTATGATTTTGTTCGTCCAATACCCGGCACTCAATCCTTGCCAATCCCCGCCTTCACCGCGAAACCACGGTCGGGGGCTCCGCCGATTCAGCCGGAGCCGCGGTCAGCAACTCCGGCATCTCAATGCGGATGGAAGTCCCTTTCCCCGGCTGGCTGTCAATTCTCATGGTGAAATCCTGGCCGTAAACCACTTTCAACCGCTCCCGCACGTTGCTGATGCCGATGCCGCTCTCGTAAACTTCGCTTTGCCGCTGCTCGGGCATGCCCACACCGTCATCGCAGACCTCGACCGTCAAGCGTCCGTTGCCGTGCCGCGCGCGAAGCGTCATGACGCCGCCCTCAACCTTTGGCGCGATGCCGTGTCGCAGGGCGTTTTCAACCAGGGGCTGCAAAATCATACTGGGCACCACCATATCCATAGTTTCAGGGTCAATCTCCTTGCGAATATGCAGCTTGTCGGGCCCGAACCGCACCACCTCAATGTCCAGGTAGTCGTCGATGAACTCCAGCTCCTGCTGGAGGGGCGAGAAGTGTACCTGAGCTTTCAGCCGGCGTCGAAGAATATTTGAGAGTTTGTGCAGAACGGTGCGGGCCGTGTCCGGATCGAAGCGAATGAGGGAGGAGATGGTGTTCAGGGTATTAAACAGAAAATGCGGATTGATCTGGCTGATGAGCGCGTCCATGCGCGCCACCAGCAGCGCCTTTTCCTGCTCCTCAAGCTTGCGCTCGATGCGCGTGGTGTTCCAAATGCGCACGGGCAGGCCCACGGCGATCAGCGTGGCCAGCACAATCAGCACCCGCGTCCAGAAGTGTGGTGAGCTGGGATAAAACAAGGTGCCACGCGAGATATGGCCCACATACATCCGTGTGATTTCCAGGAGGATGCAGAGGAGTGAGAAAAGAACCTGCCAGTCGATGTCCGGATGCCTGAACCTCTGGCGGATGGAGCGATAAAGGCTGAGATCAATGGAGGGCGAAAACTTCCAGATCTCCTCCTTATCCGGACACAACCAGCGGGCCGTGCCCGCGGCCACTGCATACAGCGTGGCCATCAGTGGGGCAAGCCGTTCGGGACGGTAAATCGGAATCAGCCACGCCGGCACACTCTGCGCCCAACCATGAAAAACCAGAAGCAGCCCCGCCCAGGAGGCGATCAGCAATATCGGCAGGTTGACGATCAGCGCCACCGCCAGGCCGACGATCGTTCCGCCCAGCAGGCCGGCCACCACGATGATTTCCAGGCTCAGATCCGCGGTTGAATACCCCGCCAGCAGGCGGGCCAGCACACCGATCATGAAAGGCAACCCCAGGAACGCCGCGAAGCTGATCTTCTCGCGAGGGCTGCGCTGCTCAATCAACAGCAGGCGCCGGAACTGGCTGAAGCGCGCGATGAATCCCGCGAGCAAAGCCATGACCGCCAGCTTGATGAGCAGGTCGACAACCGTGAAGGGCACGGTTTCGGGAATGCGAGGGTTCATGTGTAATCCGCCGGTTGGAGGAGAATTACGGTTTTTCCGTCAGAGTGGAATCAAATGGCCGGTAGCTAATCTCAGCGCCGCCACCTACAAAGTGTACCACTTCCAATTGATCATTCGGCAGGATAACAGTTTCAGACCAGGCAGCCCGGGGAGTAACCTGGCGATTGCGTTCCACCGCCACCCGGTCAGCAGGCATCTTGAGCCATTCCAGCAGCGCAACCAGCGTCAGGTTTTCGGGAACCTCGCGAAGTTCTCCGTTGAGATGGATTGCGATCAAGAAGAACTCCAGTTCAGGCGGGTTGAGAGGGTTGGGGGGCGGGTTTGATCTCACCGCCGCGAATGCGCGAGATGATCAGACGATGCTGCTCCTCCAGGCGGCGCTTCAGCTTTTCATCGCTGAAGTCGGGAGCATCCAGCAGGTCCTGGTACGAGCTCTTGAATTTGTGAATGACGGCGCCCTTCGTGTAGACCGTGGTATCGATTCCGGCATCCTTCCGGGGTTCGGTCTGAATGTGATAAACCACACCTTCGTGTTTGATATCGGTGTTAAACCCCATCACCATGGCGTTTTCCCCGCGAGCAGGAGTTGCATTTCGCACATGATGTTACCGGCTCCCTACCCACGTGGCAAGAAAAAACTTGACACTCCTCGGATGGCCCCCGTATAGTTTTCAGTCCGAGTTTGAGGCTGCGAAGTCCTTCTAAGTGACTGTAATGGCTGGAGTTTACATCCCCGTACTGATTCATTTGGCTTGCGTAGTGGCGCTCGCCGCCGGAATGCTGGGCCTTTCCTGGTGGGTGGGAGTCAAGCGCCCTACGAAGGAAAAGCTGGACGCATACGAATGCGGCATTACCCCCGTAGGCGACGCCCGCGGGAGTTTTTCCATCAGCTTCTATCTGGTTGGAATGCTCTTCATTCTGTTTGAAGTGGAGGCGGTGTTCTTTTATCCGTGGGCAGTGGTATTCAAGAGCCTCCATTGGCCCGGGTTCTTTGAGATGGTTGTGTACATTGCCATTCTTTTGGCGGGGTACGTCTACATTTGGAAGAAAGGGGCTCTTGACTGGACCCGCTGACCACCCGTGCGCGGATCTATTCGGGTGGCCGGATGAATGGAGAGAGACATCCTAATCACCCCTTCATCGAATGAAGGAACTGCCCAGCAGACAGCCTTCCGCCTTGGAGCGGATGCCCGATCCCCGGAACGCTCGACTCTATGACTGCCGATTTGGAAACTCACCCTGCTCTGCTCAAGCTGCGAGAGTTCGACGCGCAGGCAGTAGAGGACGTTCGCACCTTCCGTGGTGAATTGACAATCTACATCCGCCACGCCAATTTCCTTCGGACTTGCGAATTCCTGCGCGATGAGCCGAGCCTGAGGTTCAGCTTCCTTGCGGACCTCACCGCCTTGGATCTATACCCGCAGGAGCCGCGCTTTGAGGTGGTTTATCACCTGCTCTCCCTCCAGAATACCCAGCGGCTGCGATTGAAAGTCCGAGTAAGTGGTGACGATCCGCACATAGTTTCTGCGATCTCCGTTTGGCCCTCCGCCAATGCCTTCGAGCGGGAAGTTTTCGACTTGTTCGGCATCAAGTTCGCAGGCCATCCATTCCTGCGCCGCATGCTGTTGCCCGATGAATGGGAAGGTCACCCCCTGCGAAAAGACTACCCCACGGAGGGTTACCGCTAAATGCCTGTAACCCTTGAGAGAATTCCCGGTCACGAAGAGCGGGTGATCCTTAGCATGGGCCCGCAGCACCCCTCCACGCACGGCGTGCTGCGCCTGGTTCTGGAGCTCGAGGGCGAAACCGTGGTGCGCGCGCTTTACGACATCGGCTACCTGCACACCGGCTTCGAAAAGTCGTTTGAAAGTAAAACCTACTCGCAGGGAATCACCCTCACCGACCGGATGGATTATCTCTCGCCGCTCTCCAACAACCTGGGCTTTTGCCTCGCCACGGAGAAGTTGCTGGATCTCGAAATCCCGCCGCGCGCCCAATGGATTCGCGTGCTGCTGACGGAATTAACACGGATCCAAAGCCATCTGGTATGGCTCGGGACGCACGCCATCGATCTCGGCGCCATGTCGGTGTTCCTCTACTGCTTCCGCGAGCGCGAGGAAATCCTGCATATTTTTGAATCCGTTTCCGGCCAGCGCATGATGACCAGCTACTTCCGCGTCGGCGGGCTGGCGCTGGAACCGCCGCTCGGCTGGCTGAAGGGCGTGCAGAAATTCGCCAAAAGTTTCCCAGAGCGAATTGATGAATACGAAGCGCTTCTGACGCGAAATCCCATCTGGCTCAGCCGCACGCAGGGTGTGGGGTACATTTCCGCGGACGATGCCATCGCCTACGGGCTTTCCGGACCGTCACTGCGCGGCTCCGGCGTGGATTGGGACATCCGCAAGAAGGAGCCTTACTCAAGCTACGAAAAATTTGATTTCAAAGTCTCGACGCGCCGGGAAGGCGACGTTTACGGACGGTATCTTGCGCGCGTTGAGGAAATGCGCCAGTCTCTGCGCATCGTCAATCAAGCGATGGAAGGCTTGCCCGAGGGACCCGTGAAGGCCAACGCTCCGCACATCGTGATGCCGGAACGCGAGAGCATGAAAACCTCCATCGAGGCTTTGATTTATCACTTCAAAATTGTCACGGAGGGCTTCCACCCGCCCGTTGGCGAGGTCTACCAGATCATCGAATCGCCGCGCGGCGAACTGGGCTTCTACATGGTCAGTGACGGCTCGCCCAAGCCCTTCCGCTGCCACGTGCGCGCGCCTTCCTTTGCGAATCTCCAGGCGCTGCCCAAGCTTATTGAAGGCCGCCTGATTGCCGACGTGGTGGCGTGCATCGGAACGATTGACATCGTGCTGGGAGAAGTAGACAGATAAGAACGTAAGGTTAAAGGGTAAGGGGTAAATGTTAAAAGAGGCCGGCCTGCACTTGCCGCTTTTTGAGGGTAGTCATATTCGACGAGCTTTTGGATTTACCGGAGTGAGCGGACGCTTCAGTT
>JASIKV010000264.1 GCA_030049455.1 Terriglobia bacterium | reverse complement strand
AGGAGCCGCTCCCGCCACGGCCAATCCTGCGGAGGTTTTACCCAGAAACTCCCTCCGGCTCAATGTTGACTTCTTCTGCATGGAAATGATCCTTTCTTCAGGGATCGGTTCGGCAAATGAGGACGATGGAAGATTAATGCGCCGGTTCCTGCTCGTTCCAGCCTTCGTGTTCCTGCCAATCGACGATGCGGAGGTGCTTTTCCTCTCGCGGAAGCTCGGAGAACGTGCGCTTGTCTCCTTCGGCAAGGTTTCCATCCTGGGACTGATAGATCCAGCTTGCTTCCTGGCGCAGCGCCGCAGCTTCACCACTCAAATGGAGGACGAAGCTTTCGTACTTGTAAGGGGCCGGCCTGAAGCCTCCCGAGCCGTAAACCTGATCGGCCAGAATCACGGTGTGCGGGTCGATGTTCTTTTGCTTCAGGAGCGCCTGGCAGGCCTTTATGGCAAACCAATTGGCCGTACGATGATCCACATGGCGCTCGTCGGGGCCGGTCAAGGCGATCATCGCCGGCTGAAAGTTGCTGATAATTTGCCGGATGGCCTCCACCACGGCGTCGCGCGAATAGGGAAGATTCGGTTTGTAGACGTTTTCATACGGCGCATGATCGCAGGCCAGATAGATGGACAGGAAGGGGTTGGACGATTCCTTGTGCTCAAACCAGATGGCGCCGGAGCCGCCGTCCGGCAAACCCAGGTCGATGAACTTGTCTCGCGGAACGCCCAGATGTTCGAGCACTTCAGCAGTTTCCTCCATCCGCAGCTTGCCGAACTCGCGCGCCTCGTTGGGGCCGCAGGGCTTGTCGTAATAACGCTCGCACTCGCCCACGTCGCCGGCGGTCAGGGTGAGGAGTTGCACAGGAATTTTTGCTTCCACGGCCGCGCGAATCAGTCCCGAGTATGCCAGCTCGTCGTCCTCATGCGCGCAAATCACCAAAAGTGACGCGGGGAGGGGATTCACGGCAATCTCCGTAGTTGTGTGCGCCAGTTGTTCGCCGCCACTAGCCGTCAAAGTCAGTTCAACGGTATACGTGCCGGCAGGTTGAGCTTCCGGAATTTTCCACCCGTCACTGCTTACTTTCTGCGTGCCGGCGGGTGCGAGGTTGATCCCCGACGCGACCACGCCGGAGTATTCTTCCTTGCCTGCGGAGTTGGTGATGCGCGCCTGCAGGGCTGCGCCGCTCCAATCCTGCTGACCCGTGTTTTTCAGAGTCACTGCAATTCTGGCTGTGTCTCCGGGCCGATAAAGCGTGCGGGAGTTGTCCGCTCGTAGCGCCGCGGAGATCTGGCCCGGCGCGTAGAATTCCCGATACTTTGAAAAGTCGATGAACGAATTGTAGGGGTGAGTGAAATTGCGGCTGTAAGGCTTGGGCAGGTCGCGGTCCCAGGGGCGGACAATGGCCGGCGGGCTGAATTGCATGTCGTAGAGGACCGTCCGGTCGGCGTTCCACAAAGCCACGGTGTAAGTGTCGACTTCCGGCGGCGGAACCTTTTCGTTTCCCAGCGCCATCCCCGCGCCCATCACGTCGCGCTGCTTCCCTTGCAGGAATGTGGCTGTTCCGGCGTCCGCCATGGGGAGTGCGACTGCGGTTCCAGGCGCGACATCCAGATGGTCGCGGATGACCTTGATGGCCAAGTCGGGATTTTCGTGGCCATGCTCGGAATAGAGGGAGATCCAGGGATAATTGGCGTTTGAGAACTCGAGACGCAAGTCTTTGTAGGGCGTGTCGGAGAGGTTTTCGATTGCAACCTCACATTTGATGGGATCGCCGACGTTGTAAAAGCTCTTGTCGAGGCTGACGCGTGAGATTCTGAGCGATTTCCGGTAGACCACAAAGCCT
Organism: Terriglobia bacterium; assembly: GCA_030049455.1. GTDB lineage: Bacteria > Acidobacteriota > Terriglobia > UBA7540 > UBA7540 > Bog-366. The sequence continues at coordinate 17,557 of JASIKV010000264.1, read as the reverse complement.
CGCACCTTTTTCCTGATCTCAGGAAGGTGCTGGATCCGGTCCTCGACGTGAAGAGTAAGGGTGTAAAGCCCCGTGGGCGCCTGCGGCGGTATCGGCCAGCCCACCTGAAATTCCTCCACGCCCGGCCCCGAACCCGGAAGGCGGTCCATCTGAAGGCTGGTGCTGGAGGTTGTGCCGTAGTATTGGATTTCCGCGAAGACCACGTAGCGATTGGGCTGGCCGCTCAGCCCGTGGACAGTGGCATGAATCATGGCAAGTGAGTTGTAGTTGAAGCCCGTATCCATCGGCCCGCCCTCGATCGTGACATCGACACCCCAAAGCGGCGCCGCGAAAAGGAACAGCGCTCCGGCCAGCGCTGTCCACCACAATTTTCTTTCCTGCATCTCTTCTCCTCGTCCCCGTGAGGGATTTTCTTATTATTGCCGGGACTACCAGCCAGTTCAAATTAATTCGTCCGGAAGACCTTGCGCGGAATTCGCGCGGCAATTAGAATGTGCCGAATTGGTAAACCTGTGAAGAGAATGCCAATTCATTCAAGCTTACGCTGCCCATTGCGACTGGCCGTCTATGCTTGTGGTGCCGTGTTGCTGGGGATCATGCCGCTTTGTGTCCGAAAGGCTTTTTCCGGTCCGCCCGTTGGCGCGAAGAGTTCCCCCCCGGCAGGTGGAATTTCTGCCGTTGTCTCTTGGCGCGACAGCCTGGGCGACGGATTTCCCGACGGCGCTCGACTTGAAAGCGCAGGGGACCGCGAGAATTTTGTGCGCTGGTTTACGTTCCTGGCGGAGACGCAGTATTATGCGCCCACGCCGTGGGCCGAGGGGGAGGTTCGGGATTGCGCAGCCTTGGTTCGCTTCGCATTCCGGAATGCACTCGAAGCCCATTCCGCCGAGTGGAAGGAGCATGCCGGGCTTCCCTATGATCCCGGGTTCGGTGATGTTGCCGGGTTTCATTACCCTTTCGGTCCGCTCGGGAAGAAACTCTTCCGGGCGCAGCCGGGTCCGCTGGGTCCGGACGATTTTCGGCAGGGCGCGTTCGTGGAATTCGCCGATAGCGCCACCCTCCTCCGATACAATACGTACCTGATTTCGCGCGACCTTCGCGCGGCTCACCCCGGCGATTTGTTGTTTTTCCACCAGGCTGTGCAGCAGGAACCCTTCCACACCATGGTCTTTGTCGGAAGGTCGCACTTCCAGCCGCATGGTACGGATTGGATTGTCTACCACACCGGCGATATCGACGGCCGGAGGGGGGAAATTCGCGCCATGCGGGCGGAGACGCTGCTTGGGCACCCGGACCTGCACTGGCGACCGCTCCTCAGCAACCCCAATTTCCTGGGAGTTTATCGTTGGGAGATTTTGCGCTAGCGCGTCTATGAAGAATTGCCCTAAACCTCGCCACGGCTCACCAGGCGCACCCTCAGCGCGTTGCTTTCCCGGCGGATGCGCAGGTTTTCTGATTGCTACGCTATTTCTGTTCGCGGAACTGCTTGCTGTGCCGGCCGGCGCGCTCGCTCAGGAGGAACCTGTATCCACGGAACCGTCGTTTTCCGTCTCTTCGCGCCAAACCTACGCCCCTTCGCAGCAGCCACAAGTCTGGATCAGCTTCCGGCAAGTTGACCGCCTGGATTTCCGAATTTACCGGGTCAAAGATCCGATGGAATTTTTCTCCAGGCTCAAGGATCCCCACTCTTTCGGAAGCGAGAAAGGGGAGTTGGCGCGGGAGAAAACCTGGCTTGAAATCTTTCACGAATGGAAGCGCGATCTGCGGGGAAGGATTCGGGACTATTTTCGCGCCCAGGTCAGCTATGAAACGCGTGTGCGCTATCACTCCTTGAGCGTCCAGGCGCAGAAGCAGCAGCGCCTTCCCCTTGACATCGCTTCCTACGCGCAGGTCCCGCTTTTGAATTCGCAACAACTGGCGCTCGGCTGGCGGGAGGTATTGCCCAAGACGCGGGGCACGGAGTACCGCGAAATCCCCGTGGATCTGCACGATAAAGGCACCTATCTGGTGGAAGTCGCTCATCGCGAACTTCGCGCGTACACGCTGCTGATGATTACGGATCTAGCGCTGGTTTCCAAGACCTCTCCGGGCCAGGTCTTGTTGTATGTCGCGCATCGCGATACCGGTTCGCCCGTCGCGGGCGCCACGGCAGCCGTCTTTAACAATCATCAAGTGCTTGCGCAAGGCACGACGGACAGTTCCGGCGTATTTCAATCGACCTTTGCGCAAATCAAAGTCGACAATGCCATCATGGTGGCTGTTGCGGGCCAGGACGTTGCCGCCACCAGCGTCGAGCCCTTCTTTTTTTCGGACAGTTCCGCCACCGATTACGTCGGTTACATCTACACCGACCGCCCCGTTTATCGCCCTACGCATCAGGTGGATTTCAAAGGTGTGGTGCGAGCGCGCTCGGGCGGCAAGTTCAGTCTGGATGTCCCGGGTCCGCTCACCGTGGAAGTCACCGATCCCAACCAGAAGACCATTTACCAGCAGAAGCTGGACCTGTCGCCTTTCGGGACCTTCCACGGCACGCTGACCCTCGGCGCTTTGTCGTCGCTGGGGACTTACGGCATTACCGCCCATGTTGGTGACAAGCAGCTCTACGGTTCATTCGAAGTCCAGGAGTATAAGAAGCCGGAGTTTGAGGTGGCGGTATCGACCGACAAGGCGCGCTACCTTCAGGGTGAGGCCATTCAAGCCACCATCCGCGCGCGATATTATTTTGGTGCGCCGGTTTCCGGCGGGCGTGTGAAATATTCGGTTTACCGTTCAGGTTATCAGTTTCCTTACTGGAGAGTCCTCTGGGGCGACGAGGATTCCGAAGGTGACGAGGGCGGGGCGGATACTGACGAGGATTATTTCGGTCAGGAAATCAGCCAGGGCACAGGGCAGCTTGATGCGGACGGGGATCTGAGCGTTTCTCTACCCACAGAAATCGACCAGCAGAGGCGCGATTTCCGCTATCGCCTGGAAGCGCACGTAACGGATGCAAGCAATCGTGAGATTACGGGCGGGCATGCGGTGACAGTTACCTATTCTACCGTCGTGGTTCTGCTGGAATCGGACCGCTACGTTTACACCCCCGGGCAGAATGCCGACATCACAATCCATACTCTGGACTACGACTCCAACCCCATTTCCGCGAGCGTTCAGTTGAATTTCGCCGGCCATTCTTCCTGGGGCTCTGCGCAGGAGCAGGATCTGTCGCAGGCGAGCATTTCCACTGATACCCACGGTCTCGCTCACTATACCTACACAATTCCCGATGTCCCCTGGCTCACCATTCACGCCGGAAGCACAGATCGAAATCAACGCGAAGCCACTTTCGCTACAAGTCTCTGGATCTCGAATGTGAAAACCTTCGGTGAGGGCGGAGAAGACCGGCGCATTGACATTTTTCCGGACAAGCACTCTTATGCGCCTGGGGACACGGCCCATGTCCTGATATTGACGCATATTGCGGAGTCACAGGTTTTGGTGACTACGGAGGGGCAGCAGGTTTACACATGGTCGGTTCATTCTGCAGACGAATCGCTGACCGTAGACATTCCCATCGAGGAACGGTTCGAACCCAATGTTTTTCTGGACGTTTCGATCGTAAAGAATGAGCAGCTCGTTGAGGGTTCAAAGAATATTCCCGTGCCGGCAACGGAGAAGGTTCTGAAAGTAACGGTTGAAACCGACAAGCCTGAGTACCGGCCGGGCGCCCCGGTCACTTACACGCTTACGGCGCAGGACGCGCGGGGAAAACCGGCAGTGGCGGAGCTCAGCCTGGGCGTGGTGGATGAGGCCATCTACGCCGTTCGCGCCGATGCAGTCCCTCCTCCGGACAAGGTTTTCTACGCGCGCATGTGGGACAGTGTCTTTACCCAACTTTCCACTGCCTATTGGTTCATGGGATATTCCGGCCGGCACAAGATGGAACTGGCCGGGCTTCGCGCGCCCACCCGCCTGGCCGACTTTAAGAATCCTCAGGCGGTCCAGCCGAAGGTGCGCAAATATTTTCCCGACACCATCCAGTGGCTCCCCGCGCTGGAAACCGGAGCCGATGGCAAGGCTCGCGCCACATTTAATTTCCCGGATTCGCTCACCACCTGGAGGGCCACAGTGCGTGCCGTTACACGCGACACGCTGGTGGGGCAGGTCGTGTCAAAGGTCATCACCCGCAAAAACCTGATCCTGCGCCTGGAGAATCCGCGCTTCATGAATCAAGGCGACACTGCAACTCTTGTGGGAATCGTCCACAATTATCTCAGCAAAGACAAGTCGGCGAAGGTTTCCCTCAGCGCGGAAGGCCTGGAGCTGTCCAGTCCCGCAGAATCGAGCGTCAGTATTCCCAAGAATGGTGAAGCCGTGGTCACCTGGAAAGTGCGGGCGCCCAAAATCGGGGAAGCGAAATTCCTGGCGAAAGCGCTTACCGATGAGGAATCCGACGCGCTCGAACTGGAAATGCCGGTCGAGCCCTGGGGGCTGCAGCAAAACCTGGCGCAATCGGGCGCTCTACGCGGAGATAACGACGAAGCCAAAGCCTTGTTGTCGCTCCCACAAACGATCAACGCAGATGCTTCCACGCTGCGCATCGATCTGGCCCCGTCAATCTCCGGCACGCTGATGTCCGCATTGGATTTTCTCGCCACCTATCCCTACGGCTGCGTCGAGCAAACGATGTCGAGCTTCCTGCCCAACATCCTGGTGAGCAAGGCGGTCAAAGATTTGGGGCTCACCCCGCCGCCGGTCTCCGATGAGCTGGAAAAGAAGATCGCCGCGGGCCTGGAACGCCTCTATTCATTCCAGCACGATGATGGGGGCTGGGGCTGGTGGCAGACGGATGAGACTCACCCCTTCATGACCGCCTACGTTGTCGCCGGCCTCGCGCAGGCGAAAGACGCTGGATATCCCATCGACGAGCAACGGCTCAAGAACGGCAGGGGTTCGTTGTTAAAGCAAATCAAGGAGAATTCGCGCGCGCTCGCGGACGTTCGCGCCTATATGATTTACGCCCTGGCCTTAAGCGGCGACGTTGATCATGACCTGGTGGAAAACCTCTACGCCTCGCGGGAGAAATTCTCCGCGCACGGGCAGGCCTTGACGGCCCTGCTGCTGATGCGGCTGAAGGATTCGCGCGCCCAGGAATTCGTGAAGCTGCTGGAAGCCAACGCAAAAGTGGACGGGCCGTACGTCTCCTGGAAATCCGAACGCCAGGAGATGCTGGACTTTAGCTCCGACAACTCTTTTGAGACCACGGCCTACGCGCTGAAAGCTCTTGCCAACCTCGACGCAAAGAGCGAATTGCTGCCGGGGGCCGCGCGCTGGCTGCTCGAACACCGCTCCGACGGCTATTACTGGGATTCCACGGAACAAACTGCCACCGCAATTTTTGGACTGATCGACTATCTGAAAGTTTCGGGCGAACTGAAGCCGAATTATTCACTGAGCGTTTTTCTAAATGGACAGAAACTTGCCGACCGTCAAGTGACGGAAAAAGATGTCGCGAATCCTCTCCCCATTGTGTTGACCGCCTCCGCCCCGCAGGTCCACGCCGGGAACAATGAGGTGCGGATTGTGAAATCCGGCCCCGGAGTGCTCTACTGGTCAGCCTCCGCCGGATATTTTTCCAGTGAACCGAAGCCGGCTCCCCAAGGCGGCACGGCTTTAAATGTTTTGCGCGAATACTTCAAATTGGTACCCGAGAAGATCAACGACCACATCGTCTACTCGCAGCAGCCTCTGACGGGAGAGGTGCAAACGGGCGATGTTATTGCGGTGCGGCTCACCGTGAGCGCAACCAGGGATGAGCAATACCTTGAGATCGAGGACCCGATCCCGGCCGGCTTTGAGTTTGTCGAGCAGGAAGGGCTGTACGAGTTGAAGGAAAAGCCGCCTTGGTGGGATTTCTACTTCACCCAGCGGGAATATCACGACGATCGGGTGGCAATTTTTTCGACAAACTTTCAGCGCGGGCAAGGCCAGTTCCATTATCTTTTGAAGGCGGTGACCCCGGGGGCGTTTCAGGCAAATCCGGCGCGCGTGCTGCCCATGTACGAACCGGCGCGGCAGGCGTCGACGCCCGCGGCCTCTGTCAACGTAAAGTGACTGGACGATGATGAAGAACACATTCGCAGCATTCGTCTGGAGTTTGGAGGTGGTTGTCTTCAGCTACCGGACTGTGGCGGCGCTGGCGGTGCTCGCTGCCCTGTGGTGCTCGCTTGCATACGAGTGGCTTGGTCTGCCGGAATCTTCCGCACTCATGCTCATTCTGGCGCTGGCCTGGGCCATAGCCCAAGTCCTGGCGGGGGTGATGATCGTCGGTGGAATTGTTTCCGGCGTGGTCAAAGCATCGGTCGCCGAGGGGTTGGACCTTCCCGTCAGCTCCCTGTGGAGATTGAGCAGGAAAGATACATGGAACACGCTGATTTTCCTGATCCTCTGCGCCTTGGGTGCATCGTTGTGCTATCTCATTCTGGGTTGGGTTAACGGCCATGCTCTGGAAGTCTCGTCGTTCCTGACTTTCCGTCTGCAAAGGCCTGTCAGCCATGCGAGGATTGAGGAATTCTTCGGCGCCATGGAGTATTTGATCTGGATTATTCTCATCGGATACCTTCTCAGCCTTTTTACCACTCTCATGCGCGAAGGCTGGCGTGGTGTGCGGCGGCACCAATGGAAGCTCATGACAGGTTCGGTTTTTCAAAGTCCGTTTCTAGCCAGTTTGTTGAGTGCCGGAGTCGTTGGCTTTGCATGTGATAAGGTTTCGAATTGGCATCATACGGTGCCTCCGGGGTTCTGGGATTACTTTCAGGTGATAGGTCGTTATTCATTTATCCTGTTGCTGATTTCCGCGGGAGGGTGCTTCTGGGTGCTGTTTCTCGCGCGCCTGCAATCACCGCGTGAAGTGCATCCTGAAAATTGATCACTGCTGGAACCACCGCAGGTCTTCAGTTCCGGGGTTGGTGAGGACGCGCCATAGCGCCGCTTCACCCTGGAGCTGCGTCAAGCGGCGGACGCGATCGAGCGCTTGAGCGTATGCAACGCGCATCTGCGCCTCCGACCCCGGCTTGGTGATTGCGGCTTCCAATTCTGTTGCGCTTGTCCGGGAATCCGACGCAACACCAACTTGTTCACCTGTCAGATAGAGAACACAGCCTTCTTCCACCCATCGCGGCACACTCTTTGCCCTCAACTTGTGGACAACCAGGTGCGTCAGCTCATGCCGCAAAGTTTGGTTCAGGATCTGCTTTCGTGCCAGCAGAGCGAGCGGTTGCAGGATGATTGACAATCCGTCGCTCGACGCAGCCATCCATCCGGGTTGTCCGGTCTTATGCATGAACTCTTCCGTGGTTGCCAGGGTTTCCACCCTCACTCGCGGCGGCAGTACAGTAGCGTGCGACCCAAGTTCCTTTTGCCAGGCCTCGAGAGTCTCAAGCGTTTGCTTTACCCAGGGCTCCTGTGATGCCGGATAAATCAACTCAAAATGTTCACTGGAAGCAACCGGATCATCATCATTGCCCGCCGCGATCTCTGTTCCCGGAAAATAAGTTACGAGGATTTTTTCGGCTGAAGTTCCCAATTGCGCCATTTGTTCAGCACCCGACTGGCAGAGTCCCACGCCGTGCCCCAGTCCGTGCCCGGTGAAAACCCAGGATTGCCCCTCGCGCCGGATATCATAGAGGTTGCTTTCAATCTGTCCCCAACCCAGGCGGCGGTCGATGGCGTAGCGAAACAGATTCGCGTCAACAGTCCAGGACCCATCCGCAACGACGCGCAGGGTGAGCGCGCGGCCTGAGGAATCGCGTGATGCGACGGATAACTCCGCGAGTTTCCCCGAATTGGGTAAATTCAGGGCCTCGCGAAGAACCTGCAACAAACTGGATTCACTCAGGGATCTACTCCATGAGGCATGCTGGCTCGTGGAACAGTAGGGGTCGTGGATGGAGATCAAATAGGGTTGTGCGCGGTCAGGCCAGACGTTGCCGGCGGCCTCCGTTACCCCGCCACAACACGCCGTAAAATAAGGGTCTGCCAGAGTTCCATGAAATCGCAGCACTTGACCGCGAGTAGCGCGAACTGCCGGGTCTAAGTTATCGGCAAATCCTTTCCCAGCGGTTTGGGGCGGGTCAAAGGCTTGACAGTGAGTGAGCGAGCAAAAATCAAAGCCTTGCTTGCTGTGGCGCCCCTGCCAGCGCAAGGCCCAAGTTCGAGCCAGAATTGCCATTGCCTGGCGGGCTGCGGGGGCGCGCAACACAGATGCCTCGCCGCGCAGAACACCTGAGACGTAAGATTCCAAATCAACTCGCGTGACAATGCGCATCCCCTCATTGCTTGTATCGAATTCAGCATTTTCGAGGCAATAAGTCTTTGCCGGTTCCTCCGCACGGGCATAGGTGGGTGCTATTCGAAATGGCGCAGTCGAGTCCAATCTGAGGCGGGTGAAACTGCGTTCCGAGGACTCCATTCGGCAGTCCAAGACGCGGGCGGCGGTGCACGATATTTTCTTTCCAGGTCCCAGAATTAGACACGGTGAATCAATTTCCCCGCCGCAAATTCTCACACCTTCGTTTATGGCTTCTGCGGTGATTGACTTCACTGTGTGATTTGAAAACAGTTCCACGCTGTATTGCGGGCTCGCCCCCTGTACCGCGAGTGCTGCGGATGCCACAGCCAGAATTGCCAGCGCTGTTTTGTTCATGGCGTAAGCGGCTTATCTGCAAAATATTCGTGAAAGATTCTGGCCGCCATTGGAGCCGCATTGGCGCCACCGGTGCCGCGCTTCAGGAAGATCACCAGTGCGATTTCCGGGGCGTCCGCCGGGGCGTACCCGACAAACCACGCGTGCGTTACCCCGCTTCCGTCCAGCGCGGCAGCAGTGCCGGTTTTTCCCGCAACGCTTACGCCATGAATCGATGCTGCGTGACATGATCCCGCTTCGACACATTCACGCAACCCTTCAGCAAGAGTCACGAGTGTCATTTTCTGGAGCCCAATCACGCGCTTCACGCTCCGTTGCTTGCTCTGTCCGGGCATAAGGAGGTCTAGAGCCTTGCCCTGCTCAGCGACCAGCGAGTAAGCGAGAAGTACTTGGGAAGGCGTTGCGGTTATGCCCCGCTCGCCAAGGGCAGCGAGGGCCTTTTCCTCCGGCTTTTCCGGAATGATGACTTCGCCCTGTGATGCGCCTTGATTTCCTGTGCCGAACCCGAATTTCGCATACCAGTGGGCGAGAGCTGAGGCTGAGAGTCGCACGCTCAACTCCGAGAAGAAATAGTTGCAGGAATGGGCCAGCGCATCGGCCAGGTCGTAGGGCGAATCGGCCGGCGGATGTGAGCAATGATACGCATCTCCTAATAAGCGTGGAACCCGCCGGCACATGATTGTTTCCTGCGGCGTGATAACTCCCTCCTCCAGTGCCGCGGCGCTTGCGACAATTTTTGCCGTTGAACCCGGCGGGTAGGCCTCCCGCAGCGCTAGTTGCGGATTTACAATCGCGATGATCTGTCCTGTTCGGGGATCAGAGACGATTGCAGCTCCATCTTTTTCCGGTAGCAGGGTACTGACGAAGTCCTGAAAATTCCGGGCCGCCCGCAGGTCTGCACACCCGGCGAGCACAGCGATGAAAATGGCGGCACCCCCTGCGCATTCTGAGATTCGTGGTAGGGTCAAATCACGCCGCATTGGCCTTCACCGTGTCGTATCGAGCGGGACAAGTCAAACGTGACTACTTGGAGCATTAATCTTCTGCCGCCGAGAGCGAATTGCTACGGGCGAATTAGGTTTTCTTGGGCCCTGAATCGGATGGTGGCCCTGTTTTTGCGGATTTGCCCCGACGTTTTCTTCCGCGCGGCTTGCGCACTCGATCCTGGACCGTAATGTGCTGACAATCCGAACACAGCAGGTGGCAGCCGCTTGGAGAGGGGAGCAATCGGGATGAGCCGCAACTCGGGCAAGTCGGTTGAGGATCCATGACGTTCAAAATTCTAGCACAGGTGGCCGGGGGGTCTTGGCCGTGAAATAACTGACTTTCGCGATGGTTTAAAATCCATGGAATTGAGCGATACTGTAACCTCATCTGCGGATTGTGGCTTTTGGTTTCTTGAAGGAGTTCTGGAAATACGGCGCGATTCCCAATGCTCGGTTTGCCGGCGGAAAGCCACCACAGAATCAGCTATGACGCGCGAAGATCATCAGGCGGCAATTTACGGCCGCAGATTTGCCGGGATTGAGCGGCGCAGGCTGGGTGTGTGGCGTGTCCTTGGGCAACGTTATTTTCAAAGATGGATCAAATCCTCGGACGCAGTTCTGGATCTTGGTGCGGGGTATTGCGAATTCATTAACAGCATTTCCGCAGCGCAGAAGTACGCGCTCGATTCAAATCCATCCACTTCCATCAAGGCTGCGAGTGACGTTAAGGTGCTGTCGCAGGCAGCGTGTACGCCTTGGTCTTTGCTGGATAATTCCATTGACGTCGTTTTCACAAGCAATTTCTTTGAGCACCTTCCCACTCGGGAAGCTCTTGCCCGCTGCCTTGCTGAGGCACATCGAGTTTTGCGGCCGCAAGGTTTGCTGATCGCTTTGGGACCGAACATCCGGTTTTGCTACGACGTCTATTGGGATTTCGTGGATCACCATTTGCCGCTCAGCGATCGCTCCCTGATTGAGGCAATGGAGATTGCCGGATTTCAAGAGGAACTCGTCAAACCACGCTTTCTTCCATTCACGATGAGCGGCCGTGTGCCTCCCCAGGCATGGCTGGTTCGCCTATACTTGCAGGTTCCCCTCGCGCAGCGATTTTGGGGGAAACAGTTTCTGATCATTGCGCGCAAACCGTAGCGAGGAAATTCCGGATGCCCCCTCAAGTGTCGCGGCGGATTGGCTGGACCGCCGGTTTCATTTTGGTTTTCATTTCCGCTTTTTTCCTGAGCGGGACGCAACAACCGCCTCTTGAACTCGATCCCTCCTGGCATACAGCGATCGAATTCGCCACGGAACACCATCTGCAATTTGGCACGGAAATTGTGTTCACTTTCGGTCCCTTGGGATTTCTGAGCGCCCGCACAAGCCTGGGAGGTCTGGTGGGCCTGCGTGTTGCCTTCGCGTTATTTTGGAGCACGATTCTGGCTCTTGTGGCAGTCGACATAGGGCGGCGTTTGCGGGGGTGGCTTCGCTATGCATTTCTGGTTTGGCTGATGGTTTTCACCCTTTCCTCCGGGATCGACCAGGCGGCCTTTTTGGTTTTGGCCTGTGCAACTATTCTGCTGATTCAGGACGATCCCCGTGAGCGATGGCAATTTCCCCTTTTTGTTATCGCGTTCGTCGTCCTCTCACTCATTAAATTCACATTTTCGACGGCGGCGCTGGTAAGCATCTTCCTTGTGGTTGTCTGCTGGAGCAGGGAGCGAAAAATCCGGAAGGCGACCGCGCTGGCGTTTGCAGCCCCGGTGGGTTTCGCAGGTTGCTGGGCGGCCTTGGGGCAGTCGCCATCGCATATAGTCCCTTGGTTTTTGCACGGATTGGAGCTGGCTTCCGGGTACAGCGGCGCCATGAACTTGGTTCCCAAAACCTCGGTACTCTGGGCGGCGCTCGTAGCGCTTTTGCTCTTCCTTTGCGCTTTCACAACGACCATTGCGCGGGCCAGGAACAACATCTCTACATGGGGCATTTGGATCACGCTGGGACAATACGTTTTCCTGGCGTGGAAAGAAGGGTTCACGCGCGCGGGAGATTGGCACACGTTCGTGTTCCTATGGTTTTTGCCACTGGGGTTGGCACTTTGTTTCATTGTTGAGTTGCCAGGTGCGCCCGTGAAGCTCTGCAAACGACTTCTTGAGATCATTTTCGCCGCCGCGATGATCCTGTGCCTGGTTGCAGCAAATTTCCAGATTCCACGTTTCCCCGGGCAGCTAATTGTTGCTTGGCCGCGCCGCATGATGGATAACACAAGCATGATTCTGGCCACGATCACCGGACGGGCGCACGACCTTTATGCCGGCAGCCGCGCCGCCGGCGCAAATCCGATGCTTGATCTCGAACGGGCGAAGGATGTGATTGGGCAGGATTCCGTAGACGTGATGAATTACCTCTTGCTTGCTGCCGTGGTTAATGGAATGAACTATCGGCCGCGTCCGGTCATCCAGGGTTTCGTTGCCTATACACCGTTGCTGCAAAGGCTGAACGCGGATTATTTCCAAAGCGCCGCCCGCCCTCGATATGTGCTTCTCGCGCACCAGGCCACGGACGGGCGATTTCCCATGCTGGAGGATTCCGCAGCGCTGAATTTTGTCTTCAATAACTATGTCCCCGTGGCGCGTGACGGGGGTTTTCTGATTCTTCAGCAGCGAACGGCGCAACACGTGGAATTCCAGCTTGTCCACGAGGGAAATCTGCTCTTTGGCGAAAAGTTCGACCTGACGCCGTGGAACCGAGGGCCACTGTTCATGTCGGCTGAAATCGTTCCCTCGCTGCTTGGACAAGTGAGGGACTTCCTTTACCAGCAACCACCCGTTTACATGCGAATTGAGAGCGGCGGCGATGCTGAACGATTTCGAATCGTTCCTTCCATGGCGGAGTTGCCGTTCCTGATCAGCCCCATCCTGAAAGGCAATTTTGACGTGTTGAATTTTCTGGCTTCGCAAACCGGAAGCCAAGTGGAGAATCTGACCTTCGAGCCGCCAGATCGGGGAGCATTTGATTTCGCGCCTCATATCCGCGTGCGGCTTTACAGGGCGCCGGAATTTCCATTCGCCGCAAAGGAAGTTCCTGCTTCCCGCATACTTGCTGATGTGCGGGGGCGCGTGTTCTGGCCCGAACCGCAAATCGTTGAAAGTGCCAGCCCGGCGCGGATGACGATGACTCAAGGCGCTCCTGCTTTGATGGTGCGTGGTCCCAGCAGGATCGTGCTGCAAGTCCCGGAGAATGCCTCACAATTTTCCGGCTATCTTGGCGTTCCAGAATGGGCCGGCGAATTTCCCGAGGGCTTGCAGGAATTAGAGTTGACCATTTCGATTGCAGATCAGTCGGGCCACGACCGGCAGGTATTCAAGCGCTCGTTGCATGCGGAAAACCTGGCCCGTGACGGCGGCCGTTTTTTATTTCACATTCCGATTGAGAGCCCAAATGACCGCACCGTTACGCTGATGACAAGCCCTAAACCTGTTGGCAGCGCCGAGGGCGGCTGGTCGTTCTGGTCGCAATGCAGATTTGATGTGACCAAAGCTCCGTGAGATATCATTCCAGATTTACGTGGGACTTGACGCTCACTCCCGCCTTATTGTTTTCACAGGTGCGGCCTTAAGGATTACGTTTGCCAGCCACCGCCCAGAGCACGGTAGAGTTGCACGTAGTCCAGCAATTCACTTAACTCGACCTGCGCCAGGGTAAGTTCCGCGGCGTAGTAGCGCGTATCGCTGTCGAGCACTTCCAGATAACTCGCAGCGCCGCCTCGATACCGGATGTCGGAAAGGCGACTGGCGTCTTGCGCCGCGTGGGTGAGGGACTCCTGCTGCGTGCGGAATTCGCGGTCCTTCTGGTAGGCGATAAGAGCGTCTGACACTTCGCGAAATGCCTGCTGGATTGTGCGTTGATAGTTGAGTGCCGTTTCCTGTTGCTCCGCTTGGGTCAATCTCACACCGTTCCGTAGCGTTCCTCCCGAGTAAAGAGGCTGCGCGAGCTGGCTCGTGAGGTTCCACATCGTGGACTGCCCGGAAAACAGTTGCGTCAGCGGAATGCTTTGCAGGCCCCCCACGGCCGTCAAGCTGATGTCAGGGAAATAGGCCGCCTTGGCGACACCAATGCGTGCATTGGCGGCCATCAATTGCGACTCCGCCTCGCGAATATCGGGCCGGCGTTCGAGCAGTGAGGACGGCAAGCCCGCAGGAACCTCCGGCAAATGGGGTTGAGCCGTCAGTTCCAATCCACGCGCCACCTCGCCGGGGTTTTGACCCAGAAGAGTTCTGATCAAATCTTCCTGCTGCTTGACCTGTCTCTCAAGATTGGGAATGGCTCCCGATGCGCTGTAAACCAACTGTTCGGCCTGTCGCACATCGAGCAGGGAAGTCGCACCGTGCTCAGAAAGCAATTGGGTAAGGCGAAGCGAATCTTGGTTGGAGGCGAGTGTGCGCTTTGAAATCTCAAGTTCCAAATCCTCGGCGCGCAGAACGAAATAGGCGGAAGCTACGCTCGCGACCAGCGAACTCTGCACTTGCTGCTGCGCCCAGTCATTGGCCAGTAACTCGTCGCGAGCAGCCTCCGTGGCGCGTCGATACTTGCCCCAGAAATCGAGGTCCCACTGCATTCCCAGCCCAAGCTCGGTATAACTCGTGTCATATGCTGAAAAAAACCTAGACCGGGAGTCGCGCTGATTGTTCCCCGCCAGAATCACCCCGGCTGCGGGGAGTTGATTCCCTTTGGCAATGCCGAGTTGCGCCTGGGCTTCCAGAATGTGGGTTGCCGCGATGCGCACATCAAAATTCTGCTTAAGCGCAGCGCGAATCAACGACTGAAGTTCCGGATCCTGGAAGACTTTCCACCACTTTTCATCACCAAACGAAACGGCGGAGTCGGGTGCATGCGGCGAAGAACCCTGGAACGTCTGAGGTACGTCGACTGCTGGCCGCTTATAGTTAGGTCCCATGGTGCATGCCGGTGCCAAACACACCATCATCGCAACTGCGGCTTGAATCCATCGCGCGCGCTGCATCAGTGGCCTCCTTCCGTCGCTTCCGGAGGAGCCAGCAAATCGCGGGAATGGGCTTCGCCTTCTGAGGCTCTTCCCATCTTGAGTGCGATGCTCTCAAACAGCACAAAAAGAACCGGAATCAGGAAAATAGCAAGCGCCGTCGCAGCCAGCATGCCGGCTACCACCACAGTGCCGAGGATGCGGCGTCCAACAGCACCCGAGCCTTCGGCAATAGCAAGCGGCACACAGCCCAAAATGAAAGCGAACGAAGTCATCAGAATCGGGCGCAGCCGCAATTTTGCACCCTCCAGAGCAGCGTCAATGACGCTGCGCCCTTTCACCATTTCGTCGCGAGCAAATTCCACAATCAGGATGGCGTTTTTTGCGGCGAGGCCGATCAGCATCACCAGGCCGATCTGGGCGTAGATGTCGAGATCGAAATGGCGAAGGTAAAGGCCCGCAAATGCGCCGAAGATTGCCACGGGGACGGAAAGGAGCACCGAGAAGGGTAGCGTCCAGCTTTCATAGAGCGCCGCCAAAATCAGAAAGACAACCAGCAGGGAGAGCGCAAAGACGATTCCCGCTGTACCAGCAGCCCTGTTTTCCTGATAGGAAAGGTCAGCCCAATCGTAACCCATCCCGGTGGGCAGGGTCTCCTGCGCAACTTCTCGAAGGGCTTCCTGTGCCTGCCCCGAGCTGTAACCCGGCGCGGCTGAGCCGATTACCTGCGCTGCTCGAAACAGATTGAATCGATTGGTGTAGTCGGGGCCGTGTGTCGGCCGGATCGAAACGAGAGTTGAAAGCGGGACCATAGTTCCCACATGGTCTCGCACATAATATTGATCGATGGCCGAAGTCGTGGCACGATCCTCAGCCTCGGCCTCCAGGAACACCTTCCATTGGCGTCCGAACCGATTGAACTGATTCACATAA
Source organism: Terriglobia bacterium (assembly GCA_030049455.1). GTDB lineage: Bacteria > Acidobacteriota > Terriglobia > UBA7540 > UBA7540 > Bog-366. The sequence goes on along the minus strand of JASIKV010000264.1, from coordinate 1,962 downwards.
AGCCCGCCCAGCGAGGCTTGCAAAGTCTGATACAGGTCGCTGATGCCCACGCCTTGCTTCAAGGCCTTGTCGCGATCCACATTCACGTACATCTGCGGTGTTCCGGCCGAAAACTGCGAGTTGACTCCGATCAGTTCAGGGCGTTTGCGCGCAGCCTGGAGAAATCTTTGAAGGTTCTGGTCAAGTTCATCGGGTGTGCCGCCGCTCCGGTCTTGCAGCCAGAAGGAGAATCCGCCGGCGCTCCCGAGACCTGGAATGGCGGGTGGGCTGAAGCAGAAGGCGGTTGCGTCATGCACTTGCATGAACAACTGGCGATTGATGTTCGACGTGATGGCATCGGAATCGAGATGGGCAGCGGTGCGCTCACCCCACGGTTTCAGATTTATGAAATAGAAGGCCGTGTTGGTGGTGGAGACGCGGGTCAGAAGGCTGAACCCATCGATGGTTGTGTAATTCTGTACTCCCGGCGTGTCAGCCAGGATATGATCAATCTGCAGGGTGGCCTCGTCGGTCCGCTCCAGAGAAGCCGCGGGAGGAAGCTGCACATTCAGAAAGAGGAAACCGTAGTCTTCCTCAGGAAGAAAGCTGGTGGGCAACTTTTTTCCGACGAGCAAATCGGCAGCCATAAACGCGGCCAGAATCATCACGCCCAGGGCCACCTTGCGTGTCAGGCCGTGGCTGATGTTCACATAGCTGATTTTCATCTTGTCGAAGGTCCAGTTAAACCCGCGGAAGAATCCCCCCGCCAAACCTCGAGCGCGCGTGCGGGGGCGAAGCAGCATTGCGGAAAGCGCCGGCGACAGTGTCAGCGCGTTAAAAGCGGAAATAATCACGGAGATTGCCACAGTGACTGCGAACTGTTTGTTCAAGCGTCCCTGGATGCCGCTCATAAACGCCATAGGAACGAACACCGAGGCCAGAATGAGCGCAATGGCCACGACCGGGCCTGAAACCTCGCGCATGGCCTGAAGAGTCGCCTCGCGCGGCCGCATTCCTTCCTCAATGTGGTGTTCAACCGCCTCAACCACCACAATCGCATCGTCCACTACCAGGCCAATGGCCAGAACCAGGCCAAAAAGCGAGAGCGTATTGATGGAAAATCCCAGCGCCGGAAAAATCGCAAACGTTCCAATCAACGAAACCGGGACGGCGATCATCGGGATCAAGGTGGCCCGCCAGTTCTGCAAAAACAGATAAACAACCAGAATGACCAGCCCCATCGCGATAAACAGTGTCACCAGGATTTCATGGATGCCTTCTGTCACCGGCAGTGTCGTGTCGAGTGATGTGGTGTAGACCAGGTCGGGGGGGAATCGCTGCTTCAGTTGCTCCATTACCTTGCGAGCCCCATCCGCGACGGCAACGGCATTTGCGCCGGGCGTAAGAAATACTGCGATGATGCAGCTTGGCTGCCCGTTCAGACGCGAGACCTCGTTGTAACTCAATCCTCCAAGCTCAATTCGCGCAACGTCCTGAAGCCGCACCACGGAACCATCCGGATTGGCGCGCACCACGATCTGGCCGAATTGCTCGGCCGTCACCAGTCGTCCCTGCGTGCGCACAATGTAGGTCATTTGCGTGCCAGGCGGCGCCGGGTTTCCGGCCAATTGGCGCGCGGGATTCACGGTGTTTTGCTGATTCAGCGCGTCAACCAGATCTGCCACGGTCAGTCCGAGCCTGGCCAGAAGCTGGGGCTTTATCCAAATCCGCATGGAGTAATCCGTCGCACCGAACAAGATGACCTGGCCGGCGCCGGGAACACGCAGGATGGGATCGACAATGTTGATGTTTGCGTAATTCGCCAGAAAGAGAGAGTCGTGCGTGTGGTTTGGAGAGTATAGAGCGTAGGCGAGCAGCGGCAATCCGGTTGATTTGCGGATGCTGGTTCCATACTGGGACACGTCGGGCGGAAGGTTGGGCGCCGCCTGCGCCACGCGGTTCTGAACATTGACTTCGTCGGTG
>JASIKV010000263.1 GCA_030049455.1 Terriglobia bacterium | reverse complement strand
ATTGGCCGGTGATGTTCGAGATGCCACTGGGTGCGATGGCGTCAACCTCGGCTAAGACAGGTTGCAGGGTGACTTCCTCGATCCCGCCTGGAAACGTCCCCTCCAGCATCGAATTGCTGAAAGGGGCGCCCGTCTGGGGCTCGAACGCGCCGGTGTCTACGCCCGGAGAAGCGTCCAGAATCCAGCCGGCGCTCTGGCCGGTCAGGTAAAGCACCGGGGGAGTGCCACCGCAGCTTTGACCTTCGGCGCTAAGGGTCACGCGGCCGCTGGATTCCACGTCGTAACCACATGTGTAGGCGCCTGGGCTTTGCAGAGTGCCTGCCAAGTCCTCGTAAAATGTCATGGACAACGAGCTGATGCCGTCGGCGTTGGCCGTTTCCGCCGAAACAGCCGTTGCTGTGCCGCCCTCACCCAGCCCGCTGAGGTGAAAAACCATGTTGCCGGCAAGCGAACTTTGACCAAATCCCGAGCCACTCGCCGGCAAGGTTTGCAGGTCCCATTCGCCGCTCGTGTACGGGCCGGAATCGGCATTCACCACCAACAACTGCGAGCCGGACACCATGTAAAATGCAAACAGCGAGTTTGTTCCAAGGATGGTCAGCATCCCCTCGCCACGGCCATTTGAATCCGCGAGAGTGACCGTTCCGGCGGTTGCGGGTTCCGCCTGGTATGTCACGTTCCAAGCATCATTGCAGTCCTCTTCCACGCCGCTCAAGGCATTGCCGCTGGCGCTCAGGACGCCCACGCAGACGACGCGACCGTCCGAATCCCGTCCGACATTGCGGAAGACGTAGCTCCCTTCAAGTCCGCCGGCAAAGACTCCGGAGGATTGGCGAAGGAGCTTACCTGCGGCAATGAAGGCGCCCGTGGATGGACTGTCCCACTCGATCATCCGCCCCTGCGCAGCCACGCCGGACGAGATCGACCCGAGGGTGAAGTGGGTTACAAATGTGCCGAATTGTGTCGCCAGAGTTGCGCAGCCGAAATCATCCACGCCCACGGAATACGAACTGGCGGAGGGGAGGATGTTCGCCTGTTGGGCTCCGAGGAACCCATTGGTGTCCGCTTCGCCGGCGATGATATGGCCCGAGCCATCGGCGGTAAAGGAGCCCACCACGGTCAGGAATCCCGCGTCGCTAAAGCCGCTCAGGCTGAAAGCGTACGGCCCGCTGAGGACGGAGTTGTTCCCGGAGTTCTCGCAGCTCCCGGCGGGACTCTCAATCGCCATGGTGAGCGGCTGCGACTGGACGGAAGGCGGAGAACTTGAATCGGTCACGGCGACGGAGAAGCTCGCCGCGCCCGCGATTGACGCCGTCCCGGAAATTGCGCCGGTTGCCGGGTTCAGGGAGAAGTTGGCAGGCAATGCGCCCGCGCTGATGGTCCAGGTGTAAGGGGGCGCGCCTCCCCGAGCCAGGAGATTTGCGGCGTAGGGCGCGCCCACGGTGGCGTTCAGAAGCCCGGTCGTGGCAATTGCAAGTGGCGAGGGCGGGCTTAAGGAAATGGCCAGTGATTGGGTTCGCGTCTGCGGCGTTGGACTGGAGTCATTTACCGCGACGGTAAACGTAAAGCTTCCCTGGGACGTTGGGATTCCGCTGATGACTCCAGACCCGGATTGCAGAATGAGCCCGGGCGGAAGCGAGCCCTGCGCGAGGGTCCATGTGTAGGGCGCGACGCCGCCCGCGGCAGCGAGGCCGGCAAGGTAGGGCGTTCCCTCGGCCCCGCTCGGCAGGGAAGTGGAGACAACGCTCAGGGGTTGCACCACCGTAAGCGTCAGCTCCGCTTGCGTCCAATCCGGACCGACCGGCGCGGCCAACGAATCCGCAACCTGTGCCGTAAACGCGAAGACGCCACTCGATGACGGAACCCCGGTGATTGCTCCCGAGCGGTTGAGCGTCAACCCTTGTGGCAGCGCGCCGCCGTTCAGGCTCCACGTGAGCGCACCGACGCCCCCCGTGGCTTGCAGATACGCGACATAGTTCACGTCCGGTGTAGCCACAGGCAGCGAAGCGGTCGTGATGGTCAGAGAGGGGTTAATGACCACGACCGTGGAGCTGCTGAACTTGGGGTTGGTGATTGAAGCTGCTGTGACCGTTACGCTGAGCGGCGAAGCCACCAGGGGCGTGGCATTGTAAGTTGCCGAGGTGCTGGTGACGTCCGTGAACGTCCCCATGGAGGCGGCTGTCGCGCTTGCCCCCGCGATTTGCCAGGTCACGCCGTTGCCGCTTGAGTCGTTCTCTACCGTCGCGTTGAATTGCACGGTCTGACCCTGCAGGATGCTGGTCTGCGCAGAAGGCGAAATGGAAACAAAGATCGAGGAGGAGACGGCTGTGTTGCCGGCGGGCGCGCCGCCGCTGCCGCATGAGCACATCGCCGCACACGCACAGAAAATCATCACGAGATTTTTTGTTGACGGAAGGCGTTCGCCAGCCATGCCAAATCCTTCATGGCTGCTTATCGACGGTTCAGGTTTGCAGGATGAGGGAATCTTGCAGGGCCCGCGCCGCGCTGATGCGCGCACGGCGGGTAAGACCGGATTCGACTCGAGCTTTAGTGCTGCGCCACCAGCAGCGTGGGGAAAACGGAAGTGGGATTGGCCACCATCACGATTTTGCTTCCGGAAATGGCGATGCCCACCACGCTTCCGCTGGAAGAGGCCGTGCTGAACGTCCCATTGGCGTTCAAGGCGAGCGTATCGGACCCCGCAGCCCCCGCAGCCTGGCTGCTGGTGGAGGTGGAGTCGGTCGTGCTGGTCAGCGCTCCCGCGGCGGTGAGGGTGATGACGCCCACCTCCGCCTCATCGCTTTGGCTCACCACTTCCGAGGTGCCGATAAAGTAGGTCCCGGCGAGTGACGCAGCCGTCAAGCCGGTGGTTTGAGGCTCAAATTGCCCCAACTCCATGGCCGGGTCGGTGCCCACCTCGAAGGCGGTGTTGAGGGACTCGAAATATGAAATGGGTGTGGAGGCGCCGCAAGCGCTGCCCAGGGTCATCCGGCCCAACAAAACCACCGTATAATTGCACATCGAGGTCTGCGGGACGGGGGGCAGCCACACACCTTCTTCATCTCGGTAGAGCTGGACGGTAATGGAATTCACTCCATCGGCGGATTCCGTAGCCAGTGATACATCGCCAAAGGCCGTCCCGGAAGCCGGCAATTCCAACCCGGTCAAATACGACGCCACGGTGTTATACAAGGATGCGTTGCTGAATCCTGAGGTTCCCGAAGGCGCCGCTTCCTGCTCCAAGTCGCCGCTGAATTGCGGGTAGCTATCCGCGTTGATCATCACGAGCTGAGCCGTGGAAACCCAGTATAAGCGGACGTTCACCAGACTCCCGTTGACCAGCATGATTCCCGTCAGCCGGCCATCGTTGTCCGCGGCCGTGAAGGTATTCACGATGTTACCGGTCAGGGTAAACTCCTGAGTGGTGTTGGTGACGTCCCCATTCTCATTGCAGTCCTCTTCCAGAAGGCCGAATTGGAATCTGTTGCCGGTCAGCAGTCCCGCGCAGACGACGCGGGGGTGGGCCAGGGGCGCCGGCGGGCTCAGGGAAACCGAGGGATCCCACCCCGAGGTCTTCAGCGAGTAAGCTCCTGTGAAGGGGGTGACAAAGTTGGTGGTGTTTTGCTGGAGAATCTGCCCGGAGGCAATGAACGCGCTGGGGCCCGGCGGGTCAAATTCAATAACTCGGCCCTGGGTCGCGACGCCCACGGAGAGGGCGCCCAGGGCAAACCGCGTCACGAATGTTCCGAAGGGCGTGGCCAGCGTTGCGCAACCACGATTGTCGGGGCCCACGGAATAGGAGCTGGCGCTGACAATCAGGCCGCCGTATTGCGCGCCCAGGACGCCGTTCGTATCCGCCTCACCGGCGATGATGTCGCCCGCGCCGTCCGCGGTGAAGGACCCCACGACGGAGATGTAGCCGGTGCCATCCGCCTGGTCTCCAGTCAGCCCCGTGCCGTTATATCCGCGCAGCGTGAAGACGTACTCCCCGTCGAGCGCGGAGTTGTTCCCGGTACTTGGACAAGCGGCGGGCTGCGGGCCCAGGGTGATGCTCAGTGGGGCGGAAGAAGTTTGCTGTGGAGTGCTGCTGTCGGTGACCGTTGCTGTAAAGCCGTAGGTGCCGGGCGCGGCTGTGGGAACGCCCGAGATGACTCCCGTGGAAGAATTGAGCGTCAACGCGGCGGGCAGCGCGCCGGAGGAAATTGACCAGGTGAAAGGCGCATTTCCGCCGGTGGCCGCAAGCGTCCCTTCATATTGAACGTTGTCCGCGCCGTTCAGTAAGGAAGTGGAGGTGAGGGTCAGCGGCCCGGAAGGGTTCACGACGATGGTGAAAACCGGACTGATGTAATACTGCGCGACCGGGCTGGAATCAAACACTTCCACCTGGAAAGTGTAGGTGCCCTGGGCGATGGGCGTCCCGGAGATCACTCCCGTGTTGCCTTGCAGCACCAGCCCCAGAGGCAAACTTCCCAGGTAGAGCTTCCAGACGAGCGGGGCCAATCCGCCGTCCGCAACCAGCGTCGCCGAGTAGGGTTGGTCATCCGTCGCATTGGGAAACGTCGCCGCGGGAACGGTCAGGACGGCGGCCACGATCATGCTGTAGGCCTGCTTTGCGGAGAGCCCGCCCGCAACCGCGCCGCTTGAATCCGTAACCTGAACGGTGAAGCTGAAAGTTCCACCGGCCGTGGGAGTTCCACAAAGCGCCCCCGCCATGTTCAGCGAGATTCCCGGTGGCAGAGTCCCGCTCGCCAGGCTCCAGCTCAGCGGTTGCACGCCCCCGGTGGCGGAAAGTATGGAGCTGTAAACGTAACTGGGTTCGGCGTTGGGCAAAGGGTTGTAGATGATCGTCGGCGGCGGCATGACGCTGAAAGAGGTTGAGACCGATTGCGTCGGCTGCGCTACGGACGTCGCGGTTATGGTAATTGACAACTGGGAGCTGACCGTCGCCGGAGCCGTGTAGGTGGCGGAGGTGGTGGTAACGTTGCTAAAGGTTCCGCAGGTGGCCGCGACGCATCCGGGTCCGGTGGCGGTAAATGTGACCCCTGCGTGCGTATCATCATCCAGCAGGCTGACACTGATGGGCAGGGTTTGCCCTTGATCGATGTTGGGGTAAGGCTGGGTGATGGGATAGTATTGCCCTTTTCCGACAACGGGGTAAGGGGGCTGATTGAAGCTGATGGTGACCAGTTGGACGTTGGGTCCCCCGCCGCAACCACACACCAATACCAGGATGGAAACCAAAACCGCGAGCTTCTTCATTCTTTGTGCCTGTCCTCTAACCTAACATAACCCTCAGGATTTTGGATATATCCAGGGCGCTACCTGCGGATGCCAGTCCGGTTCGGTGTGAACTGCGGAATGCACCATGGGAAAGATGATAAAACTGTGCCAAAAGCTGCCTCGATGCCCGGAAAAACCGGTGCATCCCTGTAGGAAATTCCATGGTCATGGATGTGCCATACCTTGACGAGGAATTCATCCTTGCTATAGTTAAGGATATGGCGAAGGTAACTTCCAAACTGCAATTGACCCTCCCCAAGGCGATTGCCGACAAATACGGCATAAAGCCTGGCGATCAGCTTGAGTGGGTTCCTGCCGGTAATCTCCTTCTGGTAGTTCCTGCCTTAACCCTCGCTCGTCCCGTACCTGCCCGCAGCGTCGAAGAGCGTCTGGCGTTGTTTCGCAAAGCCACTGCACGGCAGCGCAGGCGCGAAGCCAAGTCGCGCCGCGCGGTACGTCCTTACTATGTCATGGAACGTCCCGCCAAACCTCACGAAATCAAACGCGGTTGGCGACGCGAAGACCTCTATCAGCGCGGCGGCTTGCGATGAATGCCTTCCTCGCCTAATCAGAACCACCGGCTCATGATGACCTTCTGCTCCGTGTAAAACCCTACGGCGTCCTTGCCGTGCGCGTGCAG
>JASIKV010000262.1 GCA_030049455.1 Terriglobia bacterium | reverse complement strand
GTGTTGCTTTGCCAGACCACCACGGGCCGGTGTCCTGTCTGCTCACGCAGGCGGTAGGGGCCAAGGTCGGCCCACCAGATCTCGCCTCGCTTCACCGGCGATCCTCTTCACTGAGGTTCGCTGCCCAGCCCTCCAAACCTTGCTCCGTAAGAGCAGCCTCATCGGATGTGGAGACTTGGGCAAGACGGGAAAGGTCCCACCGCTTGGGGTCGGGCTGCCGCATCACGATCAGTTGGACACGCTCTCCAGGCCGAAGCGCCAGCGGCGTGCTCGGCTTGAGCATGCCCTTCTCGTATTCAGCTTCTACAACCCGTGAGCCCATGTTACCAGTATATCTGGTGCGGGAGGCGTAAACAATCTGCTTGCAATTCTCTTGGCGTGAACCTGTACGGTAAATGCCGCGCCAGTGGTTCTCTCGAACTTGAGCTTGAAAGAGAAGCCGACTGGGGAACGCTACTTCACGAACGTCACCGCACCTTCCGAGGCTGACGAAACGAGTGCGGCGTATTTGGCAAATACGCCGCGCTTGTAGTGCGGCTCGGGAGCTTTCCAGGTGCTCATGCGCGCCCGGATTTCCGCGTCAGTGACTTCCATTTCCAGCAAACGCTTTTCCACGTCAAAAACCACGACATCGCCGTTCTTGAGTGCGGCAATGGGCCCGCCGCGCGCGGCTTCCGGAGCGACGTGGCCGACCATCAGGCCGTGGGTCGCGCCACTGAAGCGCCCGTCGGTGAGCAGCGCCACGGATTCGCCCAGGCCCGCGCCCACCAGGGCTCCCGTGACGTCCAGCATTTCGCGCATGCCGGGCCCTCCGCGCGGCCCCTCGTAGCGGATCACCACCACGTCGCCGGCTTTGATGCTGCCGCTGGTGGTGGCGCGCATGGCGTCTTCTTCGCAATCGAAAACGCGCGCCGGGCCGCGGTGCTTGGTGTGCTCAAGGCCCGCGACTTTCAAAACGCAGCCTTCGGGAGCGAGATTTCCCTTCAAAATCACCAGCCCTCCGGTTTTCCGAATTGGGTTTGAAACCGGCCGCACCACTTCCTGGCCGGGAGTTTCCTTCACGCTCGAAGCTTCTTCGGCAATGGTCCTGCCCGTAACGGTTTTCTGCGAGCCGTCGAGCAGGCCGGCGTCGAGCAGCTTCTTGGCGATGAGTGGAATGCCGCCGGCGCGGTGCACATCCACGGCCATGAAGCGCCCCGCGGGCTTCAAATCCGCAATAATCGGGGTGCGGGAGCTGATGGCGTCGAAGTCCTCAATGGCCAGGGGAATGTTGGCCTCGCGCGCCATGGCCAGCAGGTGCAGGACGGCGTTGGTTGAGCCGCCGCTCGCTACCACGCTGGCGATGGCATTCTCAAATGACTTGCGGGTGAGAAAATTGAGGGGGGAAACTCCCTGCTTCAGCAGGTCCATGACCAGTTGGCCGCATTTGTAAGCGGCCTCATCTTTCCTGGGATCGATGGCGGGGATGCTGTTCATGCCCATGGGGGAAAGGCCGATGAATTCCATCACCGTCGACATGGTGTTGGCGGTGAATTGCCCGCCGCAAGCGCCCGCGCCCGGACAGGCGTGGTCTTCCAAATCCTTCAGTTCAGCGTCCGTCATCAACCCGGCGGCGTTTGCGCCGATGGCTTCGTAAACGTCGCCGATGGTCACATCATGATTCTGGAACCGGCCTGCGGCGATTGGCCCGCCGTAAAGCAACAGGCTGGGAATGTTCAGCCGGATCAGCGCCATCGCGCCGCCCGGAATGGTCTTGTCGCAGCCCACCAGAGCGATCATGGCGTCAAACATCTGGCCACGCCCCACCAATTCGATGGAGTCGGCAACCACCTCGCGGCTGACCAGCGACGCCTTCATGCCCTCGGTGCCCATCGTCTCCCCGTCGGAAATGGCGATGGTGTTGAGCTCCATGGGTGTGCCGCCCGCGGCGCGCACTCCGGCCTTCATTTTTTCTGCGAGGTGCCGCAAATGAAAGTTGCAGGGCATGGTTTCAATCCAGGTGTTGGCTATGCCCACCAGCGGCTTGGACAGATCGGCGTCGGTGAAGCCGATGGCCTTGAACATGGATCGGGCGCCGGCGCGGTCGCGGCCCTCCGTGATGACGTGACTGCGGTGCTTCAAATTGCTTGCCATGATGGTCTCCCTTGGGTGGAAAAATGACGCTACGGTCAAACGTGTCATATTCGCAGATTTGAGCTAATGGGGCAAGATGAACGCACGATCCATCAACTCATCCGGACTTGTTGGAGAAAATTTTTTACACCCCAAGATGGGTTTGTGGCATCATGTACGCAGCTTGGACCACTAATGACCTAGCCACTACCCGCCCCCTGAAGGGGGGTTGTTTCTTTCATGACCGGGAGAGCCGGGGCAAGGGCCTACCTAAAATACACCTCGGCTCCTCCCGAGTTAAGGCAAAGAGGAAAGCACCAGGAGGCGGGAGGTTATTGGCGATAACCATGCTGGCTTTGTTTCTAAAGCGGGCTTAGCCAGAGAAAGCAAGCGTTTCTCCGTGGCGGGCGCTGGTTAAAGCCACAGTGCGTGCGGGTGCGGCAATACGGGGCGGGCAGGAGCGCAGCAGTATTGTCAGCTATCGGCCACTGTGTTATATACATGGGACGTTGGGTAATGCCAATAGATTAGAATGCACAGAAAGGGCAAAGTACTGGGGCTGCCCATTTGGATTCTGTGTAATTTTTCTGCCTCAAACCTTGGGGAAGGGGATCGTGGCGCGTGAGTTTTATTAACTTCGCTGCACGGGAAATCAACTGTAAGATCGTTTACTACGGCGCTGGTCTGGGCGGAAAAACCACCAACCTGCAATGGATTTTCGACCAGACCCTGGCGAAATCCGGCGGAAAAATGATTTCCCTCGCCACCGAAACTGACCGCACATTGTTCTTCGATTTCCTCCCGCTCGATCTCGGCACCATTCGCGGTTTCAAAACGCGGTTCCACTTGTACACCGTTCCCGGGCAGGTGTTCTACGATGCCAGCCGGAAGCTGATTCTGCGCGGCGTGGACGGCGTGGTGTTTGTCGCGGATTCCCAGGAAGAAAGAATGGACGCCAATATTGAAGCGCTGGAAAACCTGAATGAAAACCTGCGCGAACACAATTACGACTTCATGAAAATTCCCTACGTTCTTCAACTCAACAAGCGCGACCTGCCGAACGTCCTTCCGGTGGAAGATTTGAAGAAAGCGCTCATGAGGAAAAACGAGCCGGTCTTTGAAGCTGTTGCCTTCAAAGGAGCTGGAGTGTTCGAAACGCTGAAGGATTGCGGCCGGCTGGTGCTGGCAGAGCTCAAAAAGGGCTAGCGGGATGGAAATTTCCACCTTCAGTTGGTGGAACCACCAAAGCAACAACTCCAAAATCAAAAATTGAATATTTAATTGGTTTCGGTTGCGCTGGTCAGGGCGAAGAAATGGTGGCCCATGATGGCCAGGGTCACGGCCTTGCTGAAGTGTTGCCGGTGCATGCGCAAGGATTGCACAAGGAACTTCCAATACTCCTGGCGATAATTGCTCAGCAATCCCTGCCGGAAAAGAGAGCGGCCGAGCGCCAAAACGTCCGAGAAAACCAGGGGCGAGCGCGACCCGCTGCCCAACTGCGAAAGGAACGCCGAGGTGCGCTGGAAGTATTCGCGGGGGTTATAGATGGTTTGAAGGATGCGGCGGTAGCCCTCCAGCAGTTCCTGGGAATTCATGCGGGGAATAAAATTCAGGTCAACCAGCGTATTGTTTCCCAGGCTCGATTTCAAAAGGCGGCCTTCCGCCTTGAGCCGCCGCCACAATTGGGTGTTGGGCAGAGCATTCAGCAGCCCCACCATGGAGAGGGGGATTGCCGCCTGGCGAATGAATTCGATTTGCCGGTCGAAAACATCCGGTGGATCGTGGTCAAATCCCACAATGAAGCCCGCCATCACTTCCATTCCGTATGCCTGAATCAGGCGCACGCTTTCCAGCAGATCTTTGCGAAGATTCTGGAACTTGGTGGTCTCCTTCAAACTTTCCGCCACGGGGGTTTCGATTCCCAGGAAAACTCGCGTGAAACGCGCCGCGCGCATCAACGAAAGCATTTCTTCGTCTTCCGCCAGATTCAGGGAGGCTTCCGTATACAGGGAAAAGGGGAATTTATGATCCCGCATCCACTGCACAAGCCGGGGGAGAAGAGCCTTGACGCTCTTTTTGTTCCCGATGAAATTGTCGTCAACCATGAAAACCGACCCGCGCCAGCCCAGCCGGTAAAGCTGGTCGAGTTCGGCGCAGACCTGGTCGGGAGTTTTGGTGCGCGGCCGCCGGCCATAAATCTCAATAATGTCGCAGAATTCGCAGGTGAAAGGGCAGCCGCGTGAAAATTGAAGCGACATGGAGCTGTAGCGGCGCAGTGAGGCCAGATGCAGATCGGGCAATGGGGCGCGCGTGACGTCCACAACCTGGGGGCTGGAGTATCGAGGTTTGGCGTCGCCGCGCTCAAGGTCCGCGGCGAGTTCCTTCATCAAATCTTCCGCTTCACCTTCCACGATGTGGTCGGCCTGTGAAATGGCAGGATCATGCGCGCTGGCGATGGGTCCGCCCACCACGGTTCGCTTGCCGTGATGCTTGGCACGCGCAATTTGTTCCTTCATCGAGCTACCCTGCACGATCATCCCGCTGAAGAAGACCACGTCGGCCCATGCCAAATCCGAATCCTTCAGGCGCTGGACGTTCAAATCCTTCAGGCGCTTTTCCCAGGTGTGCGGCAATAACGCGGAAACAGTGAGCAGCCCCAAAGGGGGGAATGCCGAGCGTTTTCCCTGGAATGGCAAAGCGTGCTTGAAACTCCAAAACGTGTCGGGAAATTCTGGGTAGACGAGCAGGACTTTCATTCAAACCCCTCCCGGGAGCTGGTGATTCGTGCTGTTGCACCGGGGCGCCATGCGGCGCCGCAATGGCGGCTGTCCCCCGGACATTGAGTTCGAAAGGAATGCCCAGTTTCGCAATGGATCCTGGACTTCGCACATGCCACAAGGCCAACGGATGGCCCAGCGGGTGGGCAGAAACCTGAAACGATTAGAGAATTCACTGGCCCTAACCCCGCGTGGCAGGTTCCGCAACTCGCACCCGAGTTTAGCATCATTGGATGCCGAGCCCTAGAAAAAAGCTCGGCCCAGGATTCCGCCTCCGGGTCGCCGGCAGATTTGATTTCCATCGAAGGCAGGGTTATCTTGGACATTCTCGCACCACACCCTTGCATCAGGAAGTGAACTCCATGATTTTCGCCGACCTCTCAGAAATCACCGGCCGCACTTATCCGGCGCGGCGCCTTACGCAGAATCTGGTAGGCGGGTCCAGCCCCATTCAGGCAAAAAGTTTCTCCATGGGCTGCGTTACGCTCCAGCCCCACGGCGGCCAGGTTCCCTGGCACAATCAGGAGCAGGAGGAAATCTATCTGGTCCTTGAAGGTGAGGGCGAAATGTGCCTGGGAACAGAGAAGGCAGAAATCAGGGCCGGCCAGGCCGTCTATATTCCTTCCAGGGTTTTTCACCAACTCACCAATACGGGCCCGAAAGTCATGCGCATGATTTACTGCTACGGCCCGGCCGGCGATGTGGCGCACTGGCGCCAGGAATTGGACGGAACCTTGCCCCGCGCCGGCTCGGAAGCGCCGCCGCTTCCCCCCGGCGCGCATCCCCAGCTTGTCAATAAACCAAAGGCGTGAACATGGAAAAACCAAAAGTTCATTCGGTGGGAATCATCATGAACGGCGTCACCGGGCGCATGGGCTTGAACCAGCACCTTCGCCGCTCGGTCGGGGAGATTATTAAGCAAGGTGGGGTCAAGATCAGCGATGCGGAGCGAATTGTCCCGCGCCCATTGCTGGTCGGAAGGAGTGAGGCCAGGCTGGCGGCGATTTCGCAGGAGTTCGGCGGCCTGCCGTACTCGACTCATCTGGACACGGCTCTTGCCGACCCGGAATATTCCATCTATTTCGATGCGCAAACAACTCCCCAGCGCTTCGACGCCGTGACCAGGGCCATCGCCGCCCGCAAACACGTCTACTGCGAAAAGCCCATCGCCGAAACCCTCGCCCAAGCCCTGCAACTTTATAGGAGCGCAGATTCGGCGGGAATCAAAAACGGCGTCGTGCAGGACAAGCTCTGGCTGCCGGGTCTGGTGAAGCTGCAGCGGCTGCGCGACCAGGGATTTTTCGGCCGCATTCTGGCGTTGCGCGGCGAGTTCGGCTACTGGGTTTTTGAAGGTGACACCATTCCCCCGCAGCGCCCTTCGTGGAATTACCGCAAAGAAGACGGCGGCGGCATCATTCTCGACATGTTCTGCCACTGGCGGTACATCCTCGACAATGTGTTCGCGCCCGTGAAGGCGGTCTGCTGCACCGGCGCAACTTTGATTCCCCAGCGCCGGGATGAGTCCGGCAAACCCTATGCGTGCACAGCGGACGATTCGGCGTTCGCCCTCTTCGAACTCGAGGGCGGCATCCTGGCCCCGTTCAATTCATCGTGGGCGACTCGAGTCCGGCGCGACGACTTGCTTACGGTTCAGGTGGACGGCACGAAGGGCTCCGCCGTGGCGGGACTGCGGGATTGCTGGATTCAGCCCTACGGCGCGACGCCGCGTCCTGTGTGGAATCCGGACGCTCCCAGCGCGCTGAATTATTTCGACGGATGGCAGAAAATGCCCGAACAGGAAACTTACGAGAATGCCTTCAAGAGCCAGTGGGAGTTATTCCTGCGCCATGTCGCCCATGACGAGCCCTTTCGATGGAATCTGCTGGAAGGCGCCAAAGGTTTGCAGCTTGCCGAAAAAGGCATCGAGTCCTGGAAGAAGCGCGCCTGGGTGGACGTCGAGCCGCTCACGGGTAAGAGCTGATGGAGCCGTAAGTGATGCTCACGGGTGGCGCATACATCGAGGTTCGTGGATGCGACCCCATCGAAACGTGGCGCATACATAGGAGTCAATCTATGCGCCACGCTGCGATCTGCTCCTGGTGAATGACTCTGCCGCAATGCCTCCTGCCGAAAAATGCCTCTTGACCCCAGCCTTCATTGCAACCATTATATGGATATGCCATATATGGAAGAGAAGGTGCCGGAAGTCGATTGGAAAAAGGTGAGCGCCGAGCTTCTGATCCTGTCGCTGGTGGAAGCCCGGCCGCGGCACGGGTATGAGATCAGCAAGCTCATTGAGCAGCGCTCCGGCGGGACGGTGCGTTTCTACGTCGCCTCCCTCTATCCGTTGCTTTATCGCCTGGAAAAGCGCGGCTGGCTGCAAGGCCGCTGGGTGGAAAAGGCCGGGCAGCGGCGGCGCAGGTATTACCGCCTGACGCCGGCAGGACGCAGTGTGCTCGGTTCGCAGCGGCGCGGCTGGCACACCTTCGTCGAAGCAGTTAACCGCATCACCGAAGCCGAACCAGCCTGACCTGGAAAGTAATCCCCAGTGAGTGGATGCGGGGACAGGGGTCAGAAGGCAAAGGCGGCCCGTGTGAGGGAAAACCGATGTCAACATGGGAACAGGAGATACGGGAACGTCTTGCCGGCCTGAAGCTGGACCCCGCGCGCGAAGCGGAGATTGTGGAGGAAGTCGCGCAACACCTGGAGAATCGCTTTCAGGAGTTGGCCGAAAGCGGCGCACCGGAACCGGAGGCCCGGCGCCTGGCGCTGGAAGAGTTAAGTGAAGGGGGCCTGCTGGAACGCGGCTTGCGGCAAGTGGAGGAGAGGGCGCCGCGAGATCCGGTTGTGATCGGCGGTGGTGGGCGAGGTAATTTTCTGCCCGGCATCGGACAGGACCTGCGCTTCGGGCTGCGCCAATTGCGGCGGAATCCCAGCTTCGCTGCAGTTGCCATTCTCTCGCTCGCATTGGGTATTGGCGCGAACGCTCTGGTGTTCAGCGTGGTGAATGCGACCGTGCTCCGCCCGCTTCCCATCGACCATCCGGAGCAAGTGGTCTTCCTCGAAACCAAGAACGCCGGTCCCTCGCAGTCCTTCCCGAATTACCAGGACCTTCGTGACCGCAATCGGACGTTCGCAGGGCTCGTCGGGTACCGAATTTCTCCTATGGAATTGGAGTCCGGGACCGGCACAAACCGCATCTGGGGCTACCTGGCCACCGGGAATTATTTTGATGTGTTGGGAGTCAAACCGGCTGTGGGCCGCTTTTTTCATCAGGATGATGACCTGCACCCGGGAGCGAGCCCTTACGCGGTGCTGAGCTACGGCGCGTGGCAATCGCGCTTTGGGGGCGACCCGGCAATTGCCGGCAAGACGATTCGGATCAATCGCCTGCCCTTCACGGTTTTGGGAGTCGCGCGCGCCGATTTCCATGGCACAGAACTTTTCTACTGGCCGGACGTCTGGGTGCCGATGATGATGGAACCGCAAATCGAGGTGGGAAACCCCTGGCTCGATAATCGCAGCACTTGGAATACTTGGGTGATCGGCCGACTCAAGCCGGGGGTTTTACCGGCCCAGGCCGTGGCGGACCTGAACACCGTCGGCGCCGAGCTCGCGCACGAGCACCCGGCGGAGAATGAAGGACTGGAATTCCTGCTGGCCAAGCCTGGTTTGATCGGCAGCATGATCGGCGGCCCGGCGAAGGCGTTTACGCTTGGCGTACTTGGCCTCGCGGGTTTGGTCCTGCTCACCGCCTGCGCCAACCTCGCCAGCCTGCTCGCCGCCCGTGCCGCGGACCGCCAGCGTGAGATGGCCATTCGCGTGTCCGTGGGGGCGGACCGGGGGAGGGTGATTCGCCAGGTGCTGACGGAAGCTCTGATGCTCTCTGTGGCCGGAGGGGCAATCGGCTACGGGCTGGCGCTGGTTCTTTCGCACTTGCTCAGCCGCTGGCGCGCGCCCCTGGATTTCCCTGTGCAAGTCAACGTCGACCCGGATTGGCGAGTTCTCTGCTTCGCCTGGGGCGCGTCCATTCTTGCCGGAATTCTTTTCGCCGCGGTTCCCGCCTGGCGCGCTTCCAACACCGATCCCAATGCAGCAATGAAGGGCGCGGTGCCGGCTTGGGGGCGAAAGCGCGCGGCCTTCCGGGATTTGCTCGTGGCCGTCCAAGTGGCCATTTGCTTTGTGTTGCTCTCAAGCTGCCTGCTTTCGTTGCGCGGGCTTCAGCAGGCGCTGCGCATGCACCTGGGATTTGAGCCGCGAAACGTCACGGTGGCCGGCTTCGATCTGGGCCTGGCCGGATACTCGGAAGCCCAAGGACGGGCGTTTCAACACCGCGCGCTGAGAGATGTGCAACAGCTTCCCGGCGTGCAGTCGGCGGCGTATTCGAACTCCATGCCGCTCAGCATCGACCAATCCAGCACCACGGTCTTTCCCGCCGGCCAGGCGAACCTTCAGCCTTCCGACCGCATCGGCGTGACTTACTACGAAGTTTCGCCGGGATTCTTCTCCACGCTGGGGACCACGCTGCTCGCCGGGCGCGACTTTGCATGGACGGACGACGAGAAATCCCCGCTCGTAGCAGTTGTCAACAGGGCGTTCGCCAGGCGCGTAATGCACACGGAAAATCCCGTGGGCGGCCGTTACCGTGAAGGGCTGACCAACAGCCGATTGGTTGAAGTGGTGGGTTTGGTCGAAGACGGCAAGTACAGGAGCCTGACGGAATCACAGGAGCCGGTGGTTTTCTGGCCCATGTCGCAACGCTACGAGTCCAACACGGTGCTGGAAGTGAAGTCGAATCTGCCTTCGGCCGAGATGGCTGTTGAAATGCGGCGCTCCGTCGCTGCGCTCGATCCGGAATTGCCGCTCTTTGGCGTGGGCAGCCTGAACCAGATGCTCGGCTTTGCGTTCTTCCCCACTCATGCGGCGGCGGTGGCACTGAGCGCCTTCGGGGGTTTGGCCATTATGCTGGCCGGAACCGGGCTGTATGGACTGGTGACCCATGCGGTGACGCGCCGCGTGCGCGAGATCGGAATCCGCATGGCGCTGGGCGCACAGCCGGTAGAGGTGCTTCACCTTGTGCTGGGGAAAACGCTGGTACTGCTCGCCATCGGCTCAGCCGTTGGCCTGGCGCTGGCATTGCTGGCGGGACAGGTTTTGGCGAGTATCGTTTACGAGGCCTCGCCTCGCGACCCCCTGGCGCTGGGCGGCGTGGTGGTGCTGATGTTTTCACTCGGAATTTTATCCTCCTGGCTCCCCGCTCGCCGAGCCTTGAAGATTGAACCCAAGACCGCGCTGCGCTACGAATAAGCCTTGGGGACACTCAATCCCTGTTCGATCACGCCAAATTACAGATTCATGCTTGCCGCTCTTGAGTGCCGGCCCTCGCCAAATGCCGCGGGCCTGCAACCCGTGTCGGCGTTATACTCGCTGAACGGCCCATTATGTTGACCGGCGCTAAGGCGCACAGCGCGCCCAAGGCCGCAGGGAGGAATCATGTTGGCAGCTCCAGGAAACCTCACATTCAAGCGTGCTCGCGTGTTCTTGCTGGGAGCTCTGGCGCTTGCACTCGGGCCGCAGCCCGCTCGCGGGGACGATTTGCTCCATCAGTTCGACCAATCCGTGGAGTCGCTGGTCCAAAAAGTTTCACCCGCGGTGGTTCAGATTCTGGTCAGCGGTTATGGAACCGTAGACCAGCATGGGCGATCCGACACTGCACTGATCGGCCACCAGCGCACGCTGGGCTCCGGCGTGATTGTCGATCCTGAGGGATACATCATCACCAACGCGCACGTGGTGGAAGGCGCGGTGCGCGTTCGAGTGGTGCTTTTTTCCTCGGAAAACAGCAATTCCCTGCACGCCACGATGCGCTCCAGGACCACCACCATGAATGCGCGGATCGTTGGCGTGCATACGGACACGGATCTGGCGCTGCTTAAAATCGAAGCCAGTGGTTTGCCCTCGCTTCCCTTCGGCCGATACCAGGATGTGCACCAGGGTCAACTGGTATTCGCGTTTGGAAGCCCGGAAGGCCTGGCCAATTCCGTAACCCGCGGCGTGGTCAGCTCCGTGGCGCGCCAGGCGGATCCCGACCGGCCCATGGTCTACATTCAGACCGACGCTCCCATCAATCCCGGCAACAGCGGCGGGCCGCTGGTGAACATCGACGGCCAGGTGGTGGGCATCAACAGTTTTATTCTGACCGAGGGCGGAGGAAATGAAGGTTTGGGCTTTGCCATCCCCTGCAGCGTGGTGCGGCGGATCTACGAGCAATTACGCAAACAGGGCCACGTCCATCGCGAGGTCATTGGCGCGGCTGTGCAAACCATTACGCCCACCCTGGCAGCCGGCCTGGCGCTTCCTCAAGATTACGGCGTAATAGTTTCCGACGTCACGCCCGGCGGTCCCGCGGAAACCGCGGGTTTGAAAGTTCAGGACGTGATTTTGACCCTGGATGGCCAGCCGGTCATGAACGTTCCGCAATTTGACTATGCTTTCGAATACCGCATGGATCCGGCGCCACTCCACCTGGCAGTCTTGCGCTCCGGAGAAAAAGTTACCCTCGATGTTCCCGTGATTGAGCAGCAAGATGACATGGACCGCCTGGCGGATTCTCTCGACCCGGTGAAGGACCTGGTTCCGCAATTGGGATTTCTGGGAGTGCAGATCGACAGCAAGATTGCCGCCCTGGTTCCCGGCCTGCGCATGGCCTCGGGGGTAATTGTAGCGGCTCGAACCGCCTTTGGCGCGACCGTGGATTCGGGACTTCAAACCGGCGACGTCATTCACTCGTTGAATGGCGTCACGATGATCACTCTCGATGCGCTGGTTTCTGCCATCCGGCAACTTAAATCCGGTGATCCGGTCGTGCTGCAAATTGAGCGCGACGGGGAGTTGCAGTATCTGGCGTTTGAAATGGAATGAGGGGACGGCCGGGTGAATGGGCCTTGGGTCAGGCCGGCAGGTCTTCCCAGGGAATGGTTGCGCCCTTATAGCGAACTTCAAAGCCCAAATCGCTGAGGATGACGGCAGCCTCCTCAGAAGTGAGGGAATTGCTTTCGATGGCTTTCGCCGCACGGAGCAAAAGGGTCCGAGCGGGAAATTCCCGGTCCTCGACGAGGGCCGTCCAATCCGTTAACGGCCCTTTAACCTCAAGGACCTTTGCGGCGTTCAAAACATCATCGCGCGTGGTCAGGATCTTGGGTCGGGATTTTCTTCGCTCGCCTCCGCGCCGTTCAACTTGACGTCGATCAGGCATACCTCGGTCCTCTCTGTTCGGTGTTGATTTCAACATATTCAACCCACCGGCCGGAGTCAAGTGCCTGGAACTCGCTGGAGTGGTGCAGTTTGGAGTAGAGGCGGCCTTATGCCGCCATTTGGTCCGTCGGCTGACGGATAAACTCGCCGCTCCAAATTCAAATTGCACCACTACTGAATTCGCCAATTTCTGCGCGCAGGAGATTCGAGAGGTTTTTCGCATTTCCCCTTGCTTACCGAGTGGAACAGTGGTAACCTGCCCTCGGTAACCGAGAGGTCACATGAGCAAACCTTCCGATCTGCTCCAGGGCACTCTCAACCTGCTGATTTTGAAAGTTCTGGCCCTGCAACCGCTGAACGGCTGCTCCATCGGCCAGCGCTTGAGGCAGGTTTCGCGCGACGTGCTGCACGTCAGTGACGGCTCACTCTACCCGGCCTTGCAGAAGCTCGAGCAGGGGGGGTGGATTACCGCCCAGTGGCGGCCGAGTGAGAACAATGGCAACAACATATTTGACTGACCAGAGTTCAAAAGGGTAGCCATAGCTGTTTCCCGCGCAGTTTTTTCGCTACTTCCTGCGCTTTCGCTTTACCCCGCTTTTGGCTTTCCGCTTCCTGGTGCCGATCTCGCTCTTGGGCACTTGCAATAGTTTTCCAAGTAACGACGGGAAGTTTCCCATCGCCTTTTCGGGGTTTTCGACTTGGAATGTATCTGCCTTCGGCCTCACCCGTTCTCCCCAATCAACTGTTTGTAAGTCAGCCTCCGATTTACGATATGCGCCAGCACGAAGGCGAAGCGCCCGAAATCATCAAGTTCTTCGCGCATGTTGTACCTCAAGGTCTGTTCATCAAGATAACGGTGAAGGTGGAAAGGCATGACGGATACGTAGGTGCCCTTGATAGTCCGCTTCAAGAGGCTCCAGAAGTTTTCGAGCCCGTTCGTATGAACGCGCCCGCGCACATAGGCGACCGCGTGGTCGATTGCTTCATGGGTATATCCATAGCGAAGGTCATCGTAAGACT
>JASIKV010000261.1 GCA_030049455.1 Terriglobia bacterium | reverse complement strand
CTGGTCCGAGTAATCGCGGCCATTGCCGGTTCCAAGGCCGGGAGTGTAGAGCAGCGTGAGGCGCAAGGTATTGTCATCAGGCTTGTCCGAGCCGGTTTTGCAGTCGGAGAGCACGGTTACTCCGTAATCGCCGCTTTTGTCAGTCAGATCAAACCACTGGTGCGAGGCAACTTCGAACTTCAGCTCATCGTTATTTGGGCGCTGGACCGTGCCCAGTCCCCAGTTGTACGTGGCCACTGGATTTGAGGCAGTGAGCGGAAACGTTGCCTTCAGCGCCGCTTCCTTTGTTTTCCAATCGATCGTGTTGGCAAACTCCAGGCGATTGCCGGCGTCGCCTGCGGACAGGCGGATCGTCTGAACATAGGTTGAGTCTTCGGTTTCTCGCGTCACTTCAACGGCCACTCGAACGGGGCCATTTTCTACCACCTTAACCTGGGCAGGGCCCGAGACATAGTCGCGCGGCGGAACTTTCTGATCCTCCCAGTCCATATTCCAGGCGGGCCAATCGTGCGGGTGCTCGGTCTGCAAGGCCAGGCGCGCGGGGGCTGAGAGTAATTCCTTGCCGATTTTCTTGTCGAAGATGCTTGAGACGTCGCCGTTGCCATCGATTGAAACTCTGTAACGCGCATTCTCGAGAGATGACTCGCTCACCTTCATGTCAGAAGCTGCAGATGGCGCAGTATCTGCGGGGCGAACGTCGTAAACCGCGAATCCAACCGAGGGTACTTTCGCAAGGAAGAGCACATGGGCCCCCGCTTCGCTTGCCTCAAATTGCGAGAGAACTTCCTTGCCGTCCGGACCGAACACTCGAACGGCTTGCGGCGCGCCCTGGGGGAATGAGAGCCGTGCGTCCACCACGTCTTCACGCTCAATGTTGAGCTGGTTGAATACGACCACAGGGGTGCCTTGCACCTGCGTGTCGAGCCCACTGGAGATTGCGCTGGTGGCGCTGGTCAGCACGCCGGCGAATTGATTCATGGCGATCACGTCGTCGTTCCAGGAGTAGGTGTAGGCTTTGGGCGTCGCCGTCCCTGCCATGATGTCGTGGAATTGCCCGCCCAGCACCAGCGTCCAGGCGTCGTTCAGCCGCTGGCGGGGATAAGCCGGCCCGCCCAGCCACGCTGCAGCGGTCGAGGCGCGTTCGGCAGCGTCGGCCAGCAATTCGTTTTTGCGATTCCAGCGCTTGTGAACGGCCTCGGAAGTCAGCGAGCCCGCGGAGTGATTCGTCAACTCAAGGTCGCCCCGGTAATGGAGCAGCTTGTTCTCTTCGCCGGAGCGGTCGATATCCAGGAACATTTGATCCGCTTTGGAGGACACCACGTGAACAGGGCCATCTCCGACCAATTCCGGGGCTCCGTGCGCCTCCACTTCTTCATCGCCCAAATCAGTGCGCTCCATAGGTGAGGGAAGAGCGGTCTTGCTCCGGGTCACGATGGCTTCGAGAAGCCTTACCGACGATTCCGACGGCGCGCCGCCGATGTCGCCCGTGCCGTAGTAGTGATAATCTACGGGCACGCCCGTGGCTTTTTCGTCCAGGGCCAGCCGATGTGGCCAATCGACGTAGTTCGAGTTTGGCCGGTTGAACTCGGCGCTGGTTTTGCTGATGTCGTACCAAATGTTGCCGCTGTAGGTGAGCGGGTTGAATGCTGCGATCACGCTTCTGCCGCCCGGGCCGTCCCAGATGCCGACGTTGAAGGGAGTGCCCTTGGGAGTGTCTTCGAGGGAGCCGGACCCGCCCACGGGAGCGGACGACCCCCAACTCAATTTCTGCGTTGAAAACCCCTTCACACCTGCCGCGGAGAGGATGCTCGGCAACGAGGCGGGGAAGCCGAAACAATCGGGCAGCATGTACTCCGCACTCGCTACGCCAAAATCGTGGCGGAAATATTCGTTGCCGTAAAGAACCTGCCGGATGATCGATTCGGGCGATGGGGAGTTCACGTCGTTCTCTTCCACCGACGATCCCGCCGGAAACCAGCGGCCGGCTTTCACCCATTGGCGCAGTTTTTCGTAATCCGCAGGGAAGTATTCCTTCATCAATCGATAGCGATTGGCCCCGCTGAAATTGAAAATGTAGTGCGGATATTTTTCAAAAAGGGCGAAGTTCACATGCATGGTTTTGGCCAGGTAATCGCTAATGACTTCGGGATACTCCCAGCGCCACTCGGTGTCCAGGTGAGCGTAACCGACGACGTAGAGCGTTGGCTGGCTGAATGTGAAGTGGGCGGCAGGCGGTTGCGCGGCAGGTTTCTCCTGCGCAAAGGCGAAAGCTGCCATAAGCGAAGCTGTCGCCGCAACCATCGCCAACAACGCGCCTCGATGGATTAAAGTGGATTCGGTCGATTTCTTCGGAATCCGGGAATGAGCGGATAGGATCATAAGTCCCCCATGAACTTGAATGCGCGAGGCAAGTGAGTCTGGCAAAGGCATATCGCTCGCGAGCCCGCAGCGCGCCTCCGGGAAGGAGCCGCGGAGGAAGCGGCAATTATACACACGCCTGGTTGGGCCTGAACAGTCGCGAGTTCATGTACAATGTTCCGCGGAATTCGGGCA
>JASIKV010000260.1 GCA_030049455.1 Terriglobia bacterium | reverse complement strand
CAGTGCGCCACTGACCCGTGCCGCCATCTTTCTGGTGGTGGCGCTCAAGCCGGGGCCCGGCCCTCGAGCCCTCATCCGGTCTTTCTGCGCAGAACTCGTTTCGCTCTTTAACGCCGTCGAGTTTCGCGACATTGAAGCCGGGCTTTCCTGCGTGATGGGGATCGGCTCTGATGCCTGGGACCGGCTTATTGGCGCGCCGCGTCCGGCGGAGCTGCATCCCTTTCGCGAAATTCGCGCCGGCGCGCGCCACGCCGTTTCCACCGCGGGCGATCTGCTGTTTCACATCCGGGCGAAGCGCATGGATCTGTGTTTCGAAATGGCCACGCAAATCATGGCGCGAATCGGCCAGTCAGTCACACCCGTTGATGAGGTGCACGGCTTCCGCTACTTTGATGACCGCGATCTGCTGGGTTTCGTGGACGGGACGGAAAATCCCCGGGGCGATGCAGTGGCCGAAGCCGCGCTGATTGGCGGGGAGGATGCCGCGTTTGCCGGCGGAAGCTACGTCATCGTGCAAAAGTACCTGCACGATCTGGCGGGGTGGAACGCCTTGTCCACGGAGGCGCAGGAAAAAATTATCGGGCGCACAAAACTCTCCGACATTGAATTGGACGACGCGGTCAAACCAACCTCCGCGCACAACGCGCTTGCCAAGGTGGTGGAGAACGGCAACGAGGTGAAGATCCTGCGCGACAACATGCCGTTCGGCCACGCCGGCTCGGGCGAGTATGGAACCTATTTCATTGGTTACAGCCGCTCGCCGCGCACGATTGAGCAGATGCTGGAGAATATGTTTGTCGGGCAACCGCCCGGCAATTATGACCGCCTGCTCGACTTCAGCCGGGCGGTGACCGGAAATCTATTTTTCGTGCCGACTGCGACATTTCTGGAAAATGTGGCGGCGGAGGGGCCGGGCGCGGCCGCTTCACCGGCGGCCTCACCATCCAAAGCGGAGCCCGCGCCACCCGCTCCGCGCGAAAGTGAGGGTTCTTTGCGAATTGGTTCCCTGAAAGGAGATGTTGAAGATGAATAATCTGCATCGCGAGCTTGCTCCAATTTCTGATGCTGCCTGGGCCCAAATCGAAGAGGAAGTGACGCGAACGTTCAAGCGCCACCTTGCCGGCCGACGGGCCGTGGATGTGCGCGGGCCTTCCGGCGCGGAGCTCTCCGCCGTAGGAACCGGCCACTTGCAATCCCTCGCCACGCCGGGCGACGGCGTTCAGGCGTCTCAGCGCCAGGTCAAGGCGCTGGTGGAATTGCGTATTCCATTTGAATTGGATCGGCGGCAGATTGACGATGTGGAACGTGGCGCCAATGATTCCGATTGGGAAGCCGCCAAGATCGCGGCGCGCCGCCTGGCCTTTGCGGAGGACGGCGCCATCTTTTCGGGCTATAGCGCTGCGGGGATCGTGGGCATCTGCGAGGGAACCAGCAACCCGAAGAAGCCTCTGCCCGACGATGTGCGCGCCTACCCGCAAGCCATTGCCGAAGCGCTGGGCCAGTTGCGTATGGCGGGCGTCAACGGGCCCTACAACGTGCTGCTGGGCGCCGACGCCTACACGGTGTTGTCAGAAACCAGTGATTACGGGTATCCCGTGCTCGAGCATGTCAAGCGCCTGTTGGACGAGAAAATCATCTGGGCGCCGGGCATTCCCGGAGCCGTAGTCCTGACCACGCGCGGCGGAGACTTTGAACTGCACATCGGCCAGGATACCTCCATCGGCTACCTCAATCACACGGACACCCTCGTCCGCCTCTATTTGCAGGAGACCTTTACGTTCCTCCTGCTGACCACCGAAGCCGCCGTGGCGCTGACACCGCCGGCGACGAAGAAGGGTAAGTAGCGTGGCGTTGATTTTGCGGTTCGCGTCTTTTCAAAATCCCACTGTCACGCCGGCCCTTCCACAGCATTCTGTGTTTAAGTTGTGGGCTGGGCGGGAACGTCCTCGTGCTTTCGCGGACGAATCACACTGCGCCCTCGCCACCTCCAAAACCCGTGGACCACACAGGCGGCGGTCAGCCTGCGCGAGCGGGGCACTCCGGCTTGAAGGGCGAGGCGGCCGACCCTATCCCCACTGCCTTGGGTTCTTCGGTTTATTGCTGGTTTATCCAGGATGCAATCTTGTCGAGCGCCATGGGCGAAATCGTTTCTTCGATTTCTGCGTATTCGGAAGGTGACCCGGTCTTGCAGTCCTGGAAAAGGTGGTTAAGGCCGGGCAATTCGATCGCCTCGAAGTGCTTGTTGCCGCCTTCTTCCAGCGCCTTGCGAATGGCGGGCAGGTTCTGCGCGGGCGGAACCTGCAAATCCTTCGAGCCGTTCAGCGCCAGCACGGGGCAGGTGACCCTGCGCAGCGCCTGGGCGGGGTCATAGGTTAGAAAGTATCGCATCCACGGCGAAGTCAAGCGATTCATTTCCACGCCGACCTGCGCCTCAGGAATTTTTCCATTGAGCAACTCGCGCGCTTTTTTGTCGAGCACGGCCGAATCCTGCTCATGCTCTACGAGGGTGAGCAGTTGGCGTTCGTCCTCCGCATCTTTCAATGCCTGGTTGTGGGGGGTGCCCATGGCTTCGGCAATCAGGCGCGACTGTTCAACCAGAATCTGATCGCCCGGTACGCCGCTGCCGGCCATCATCACGATGAAGGCCACGTGGGGATTGCGCGCCGCCACCATGGGAGCGATGATGCCGCCCTCACTGTGGCCGATCAGTCCGATCTTGCGCGGATTGATCTCCGGCCGTGTGAGCAGATACGCGATGCCCGCCTCTGTGTCAGTTGAGAAATCGGCGGTGGTGGCGGTCTTGAAGTCTCCGGTGGACTTCGCCGTGCCGCGATCGTCGGCGCGCAGCACCGCGATGCCGTGGCGAGTCAGGTAATCCGACAAGACCAGGAAGGGCTTGTGGCCGAACACGGTTTCATCGCGGTCCTGCGGGCCGGAGCCGGTGATCAGCACCACGCCCGGAAACGGTCCCGCGCCCTGCGGCAGCGTCAGCGTGGCAGCGAGCGTGATGTTCGCCGCGGGATTCTGGTAGGTCACATCCTCATCGCGATAGGGATAAGGCTTCACAGGATTCTGCGGGCGCTTGTGCTCGAGCTGCGAGACGTCTTTCACTTTAGTGAGCGTCAGCGGCAGCGCGCCGCCACCCTGCGACCACGTGCCGGCGATCGAAGAAAGGTCCGGCCCGATTTTACCTTCGAAGCCGCCTCCCACCGCCTTCACTTCCATCTTCAGCGAGGCGCCGTCCCGCGTCACGGCGGAAACGGGAATGGCCTTCGCTCCCTGGTCAGGACTGTCGAGCGTCGCGGTCAATCCTTCTTCCGTGTTGGTGATGTGGAAAACGATGTGCAGCTTCACGCCGCCGGTATCGAGCACGCCCATCCACGCACCGTCAATGTCCGAGGGCTTGGCGGCTTTGTGTTCCGCATTGGCGCCCGCAGCCGCGCGTTCGAAATCGAGCGGAAGGGAATTCCCCGCCTGCGTCCAGGTGCCGGAAAGGGAAGAGAGATCGGAATTCGCCTTGCCCTCATACGAACCGTGGATGGCGTCGGACGTGAAGCTCAGTTTCGAGTCTTGAAACGAAATCGAGTTGATGGGGATGCCGTTTGCGCCCTGGTCAATGCTGTCGAGAGTGGCCTTCAGGGTGCCGTCCGAGTTCTTTGCGATGTGGAGCACCAGGTGCAGCTCTGCTCCGCCGGCCTTGAGGGTTCCTTTCCAATCGCCCTCCACGCCTTTGGCCTGCTCGGCGCGCAGCGGTGGGCCAAATCCCACTGCCAGGAAAATCGTCATTGAAATGAGTGTAGTAGTGGTTTTCATAGCGTCTATCCACATTACGGAAACCTGGGGCGAAAAGTTTCGTGTGGTTGCAGAATATTTCTCCGGGTCGGGAGGGGAGTGGGCTCTGGAATGTTTTCGCAGTGCAGGGGATGGCTGTGCCACAAATGCACGCGCTAATTGCCGGGTTTCTGTTCTGGCTTGGCTGCGGGCGCTGCGCGCTTCAGGTTAAGGGGCAGGGTATTTCCCGCTTGCGCCCAGCTTCCGGAGATCGAGGTGAGATCGGAATTCGCTTGCCCCTCGTAGCTGCCTCCAATGGAATCGGCGCTGAAATTCAGTTTCGAGTTTTCGAAGGAGATGTCGGTAATCGGAATGCCCATCGCGCCTTCGTCCACGCTGTCCATCGTGGCGCTCAGGAATCCGTGCGAGTCGCGAGTGATGTGGACCATCAGATGCAATTCGTTCTTCCCCGCGCGCAATACTCCCTGCCAGTCGCCCTCGATTTTTTGCGCGGACTGCCCCTCCTGGGGCGCGGCAGCGGCCAGACCGGCAATCAGCACGATGGCCATTGCGGCTGCACACGAACACGCGGCGCGCTGCATTTGGCATAAGCTCTCGCCAACATGCTGAATTGCCGGGGATTTGATCGAAGGAAAGTCCCGCAAGGGCATGAATGGGTCTCCGAAGCACTTGGATGCACCGGCCCTGAGAAGGGATTCCCGCGAGTGTGCGGCGCGAATGCGATCGACAGAAATTATCAAACTGGATTCGGCGGCGGTCTTTCCGGTCCTTTACCGGAAATTCCCACCCGTCACAGCGCCGACCGCACCACGCCGCCTTCGGCGCGAACGGCCGCGCCGTTGATCACCGCGCCCTGAGCACTGGCGACGAAAGCCACCACCGCCGCCACTTCCTCCGGAGTTTCGAATCGCTTGAGCAGGGAAGTAGGCCGGACTCGCTCAAAAAACTCCTTCTCAACCTGCCCGGCGTTGACGCCATGGCTGCGCGCGACGTCCTGAAGGAAATTTCCCACTCCCTCTGAAGACGTGGGCCCGGCCAGAACCGAATTGACCGTCACGCCCGTGCCCGCCACCGATTCCGCCAGCCCGCGCGCCACGGCAACCTGCGCGGTCTTGGTCATTCCGTAATGAATCATTTCGACGGGAATGTTCACGGCCGACTCGCTGGAGATAAAGATGATGCGCCCCCAGTTTCTCTCCCTCATGCCGCGCAAGTAGTGGCGCGCCAGCCGGACGCCGCTCATCACGTTGACTTCGAAAAACCGCATCCAGTCGGCGTCGCTGATTTCGGCGAAGGGCTTTGCTTCAAAAATTCCGAGGTTGTTGACAACGATGTCGGCCGCGGGCGCCTGGCGAAGGAGATGTTCAACACCCTCGCGGGTTCCCAGGTCGGCTGCGATTCCGTTCACCTGCGCATCGTCCACGCGATTACGGATTTTCGCCACGGCGGCTTCCACTCGGGCTTCGGTGCGGCCGTTGACAATCACTTCCGCGCCTTCCGCCGCGAGCGTCGCGGCGATGGCGAATCCGATGCCCGCCGTCGAGCCGGAGACGATTGCGAATTTTCCCTTCAGCCCCAGATTCATGGCGCCCTCCGCAGTTCCCGCTCCCCGAGGATCACCCCAATAGATGCCCCAGCGGAGCGTTCGGTTTCGCGAACAAGAAATCCCCTTGCGAATTACGCCGCAGGATTCAGTTTCAACAGTTGCGCGCCGTTCTCATACGTCATGCGGCGATAGGCGTCGTCGTCGGGCGCATAGGACTTCAGGGCAGCAAGACTGCGCGTGGCGATGCACGAGAGGTCATTGTTGCCCATGCCCAGCCCGTTCAGGCAATGGCAGTCGCTGCCCCAGATCAACTTGCGCGAGTGCCGCTGCAGGAAGCCGCGCGTGAAATCCGGATCGCGCGTGAGCGCATTCGCGCCGGAGCCCGCGGAAAGATCTCCGTGGATGTTGGCGTAGTCGGAAAGCAGCCGGTCGCACAGCCCGCCCGGCTTCACCGGTCCCTTCGGGTACAGGTCGAGAGGATTCAATTCCGCGCTGATGTTTGCCCACCACGTTTGCGCGTGGGCGAGGAAATTTACCTTGGGATAAGCCTTCAGGATCGATTCCATGCGCTCGATGCCGGTGTTGTAGGTTTCAAACTCAAAGTGCATCAGCACGGGTACGCCCAATTCTTCCGCCAGCTTGTAGACGCGGTGCATTTCCGGCGAATCGACGGCCACTTTGAATTTCAGCTCGCCGAAGCCGATGGCGCCGCGTTGAACATTTCCCCGCAGCACGTCGGGAGTGCGCGACTCCGCCACGTCCGAGCAGGCAAAGCGGACAAAAAGTTCCGGATGCTTCGCCTGCAAGGCCGCGCAGGAAGCGTTGTCGCCGACTTCGGAGAGCATCCATCCCGCGCCTGGAAGCAGCACGGTGGTGGTGACGCCGTGAAAGGCCTGGTGGGCGATCAATTCCTCATCCGTACGGCCCACGTAATGGGTGTGCTGATGCAGGTCCAGCAACGGCTCGCCGGGGCTTGTGCGGGCAATGAGCGATGCCGCAGCCGCGGAAACCCCGGTGGCCATGAATTCGCGGCGGGTTATTCCCGAACGCGTTTTGCTTTGAAGCATTTCCACCTCTGTTTCTGTGCCGCAGATTGGAATATGCGGATTGATTACGCGCCTCGTGACACTTTTAGTTTACCAACGAGAGAACCGGCGGCGCAGGCGATTGTAATTGGGTTGTCAGCGGTTTGCCAGTTTTTCAGAACCGCAAAGCAGCCATTTGCGGAATTGCCGGATTGCGATAGACTTTCGGACCCAGCAACCCGCACAACAGGGAGGTGTCCCAATGGCTCCGGCAAAGGACGTTCTGGTGGGGATCGACATGGGCGGAACGAGCTTGCGCGCCCTGGTGGTGAATGCGCGGAACGAAATCCTGGCAGTGCAGAAGGAGCCGACCAATGTTGCGCAGAAATCCGACAGCCTGATTCGCGACTTGGCGGGAATGGTGGAGGATGTGGTGCGCGCCGCGGGCCTGCGCAAGTCTCAGTTGCGCGCGGTCAGCATCGGAGCGCCCGGCGCGGTTGATCCCGCACACGGCGTGGTTTACAACGCGCCCAACCTGGGCTGGGATGTCGTGCCGCTGGGCGACAAGTTGAAGAAGCTGCTGCGCGTCCCGGTGTTCGTGGAAAACGATGTGAACGTGGGCGTGGCCGGCGAGCACGCGCTGGGCGCAGGCCGGGGAGCGCATGACCTGGTGGGCGTCTTTGTGGGTACGGGCATTGGCGGCGGCATCATCTTTGGCGGTGAACTCTATCAGGGAATGCGAGGCGCTGCAGCGGAAGTGGGCCACATGATTGTGCAGGTGGATGGCCCGCGCTGCGGCTGCGGAAATCACGGTTGCATCGAGGCGCTGGCCAGCCGCACGGCCATGGAGCGCGACGTTCGCTCCGCCATCCGCGGCGGGGAGAGAAGCTGTGTTCTGAAATTGATGGAAGAGCGCGGCAAAGACCGCATGACCAGCAACATCATCCAGCGCGCCCTGAAGAAGAATGATCCCGTCATGCGCAAAGTGATGAAGCGCGCGCAGCATTTTCTGGGCTTGGCGGTGGCGAACGTGGTGAATCTGCTCGATCCGGAGTGCGTGGTGATTGGTGGTGGAATTGCGGAGCGCCTGGGAGAGGACTTTGTCGGGCCTATCCGCAAGGTTGCATATGAAAACTTCCTGCGCCGGCATGACGCTGAACGCGTAAAAATCCTGGCGGGCGCGCTGGGTGATAACGCAGGGCCGCTGGGAGCGGTGGTCCTGGCGAGGAAGAGGTTGCGGAAGTAGGGTAGTCAGGACCTGCAGAAAGAATTCACCCTAGAGAGCACGGAGAGCCACAGAGGAATCTTTCTCTGTATGCCTCTGTGTTCTTTGTGGTGAGAACTTCCCCAATACTTATGGCGAACGACGCCGTTGCATCCATAGCACCCGTCTACGACCGCGCCAACCAGATTAACGCGGCGGCGGCGGGCTTTCTCGGCTGGACGCTCGACGCCTTCGACTTTTTCATCCTGACCTTTGTGCTCGCTCCCGTGGCGCGCGACCTGAATGTCACCATCGCGCAGGTGGCGGCCACCATCACCGGCAGCCTGGCGATGCGTCCGGTGGGCGCGCTGGTCTTTGGAATGATGGCGGACCGCTTAGGGCGCCGCTGGCCCCTGATGCTGAATATCTTTTTCTACTCGGCGGTTGAGATACTTTCCGGCCTCGCTCCCAATTTCAGAGTGTTCCTGGCGATGCGCCTGCTCTACGGAATCGGCATGGGCGGCAACTGGGGCGTAGCCGCGTCGTTGGTGATGGAATCGGTGGCGCCCAAATGGCGCGGGATCGCTTCAGGTCTATTGCAGGAAGGATATGCGCTGGGGAATATTCTGGCGGCGGCGGTCTATTTTCTTGTCTTTCCGCACTGGGGTTGGCGCGCCATGTTTTTTGTCGGAGGTCTGCCGGCGCTGCTGACCATTTTCATTTTTGCCAAGGTGAAAGAGCCTGAAGCCTGGCATGAGTCGCGCACGGACGTGCGCACCTACGCCAAGGCCATTCTTGGCCACTGGAGAATGTTCCTCTACATCGTGCTGCTCACCATGGTGATGAACTGCATATCGCATGGCACGCAGGATCTTTACCCGACTCTGCTTCAGCAACAGCGGCACTTCAACCCGCAGACCACGGCTATCATCGTCATGGTCTCCATGGTTGGGGCAATCATCGGTGGGGTTATTTTCGGCCACTATTCGGACCGGGTGGGCCGCCGGCGCGCCATGCTCACCGCTGTGGTTCTGGCGATAATGATGATTCCTGCGTGGGTGCTATCGTCACGTTTCGCCCTCATCGTTCCCGCGGTTTTCGTGATGCAATTGATGGTGCAGGGCGCGTGGGGGCCCGTGCCGATTCACCTGAACGAGCTTTCGCCCGGCGAGTCGCGCGGATTTTTCCCCGGCTTCGCCTACCAACTGGGCGTTCTGGGCGCATCGAGCATCACGGTGTTGGAAGCGCTCCTGGCCCGGCACCTGACTTACGCGCAGTCATTGGGGTTGCTGGGCGGATTAGTTCTGGTGAGCTGTCTGCCCGTCATCGGTTTCGGGCCGGAGAACAAGGGAAAGGCGTTCGCCAAGGCCGACAGCGCGATGAGGTAAGGGAAAACCTCAGAGCGAATCCATGAAAACCAGGTAGGATGAGCCCCAGAGGTTGGTGGGAATCGATCCGCGGGCGCGGCTGGTGATGACGATGTGAAATCCGCGCGCGGCGGAGGCGATGCGTGACTCAAGATCGGCAAGCGAGGCCGTTGAGTCGAGCTTCGGTTCAACCAGCGCCAGCTTTTCAAGCACCGGGTAAATGATTTCGCCCGCGGGCGACATGGGCGTCTCAAACCCCTCCGCGAGGAATTGCATCTGCGCGTCGATTTCGTGGAAGTGCCACGCGAGGCAAGCGCAGAAGCTGACTCCCTTCTCAAAGTGCCCCAGGGTTTTTTCATCCGTCGCCGCCAGGCTACCGTCAAAAACCAGCACCAGCCGGCGCTCGTCCTCGCGCGTGAATTCGCGCACCTTCAATTGCTGCGCTTTCGCCGTGGATTTCCAGTCCACGTGCCGGGCGCTGTCGGATTCCTGGTAGTCGCGGATGGCGTATAGGTCGTGGCCGCGCCCTTTCAAGAAGCTTTCAATCTCGCCACCGATGAGCGGAAGAATCTCGTAAAACTCCTCCGTAGGCTGAACGTTGGGCAGCACAAGAATTTCCTGGCGCGCGGCGACTTCGTGCGATTTGCGCAGCAGGCCAAACGGAAACTTGGTGCTCACGCGGAAACCGTCCTGAGTGTAGCGGCCACGACACGGAAAAGTGAGCTCGACGTGCTGCGTAACCGACGACCGGTGTGGAATGTAGGGAACATATACAGGCGCGTCGAGGATTTGGCGCGTTGTGGGCGTGAAATTCCTGCGCTTTCCCTTTTGCGGTTCGCGCGCGGAGAGCGTCAGCGAAAACGACGGAAAGACCCACTTGAAATTCTCGACGGTCAGCCGCGAAATCATGGGCCGCTCGGCGAAGACGTGTTCGGGAAGGGAGAAGTCCAATTGCAGTTGCGAGAGCACGATGGCGGAAAGGATTCCCGAGAGCAGAATTCCCGCAAGCAAGGTTGCCAGAATAATGAAAAGGAGGTTGTTGCCGGTATTGAGCGCCGCGCCGGCAAGGAGCATGATCATCAGGAAATAGACAACGCCCTCGCGTGTGAATTCATATTCGACCTTCATCATCCAGCGCTCAAGCGCGGTGCGCTTGGCAAGGTAGGGGACGATTTTGAGCGCGACCAAAAAGGCGATGAGCAGTGAGAGGAGCGACATCACAGCGGATGCCGCAGGGTGATTGGTCTCGCGCAGCGCTGTGGAATAGAGCGCCAGAAAGAACGCCACGCTCAGGCCGAAAAGCGCCATCCAGAAGCGGCGCCAGCCCGC
This sequence comes from Terriglobia bacterium, assembly GCA_030049455.1. GTDB lineage: Bacteria > Acidobacteriota > Terriglobia > UBA7540 > UBA7540 > Bog-366. The sequence continues at coordinate 1,353 of JASIKV010000260.1, read as the reverse complement.
GCGATCGATGTGCGTCAATTGGTAGCGCGCCAGGGCCCAGAGGTCACGCCAAGTTCCCCTGCCGCTGGATGGAGTGAGCGTCGCCATGAACCTTCAATTGTATCTCAGGTGGCGGGATGGCAGGTTGACTACAGCGGTACGGGCGTGGAGTCGACGATCTCGCGCAGAATGGCGTCCGACTGATCAGACTTCTTCAGCGTGGAAAGATATCGCGAACTTACGATGCAGCGATGGGAGAAGACGGGAATCACCAGGCGCTTGAAATCATCAGGCAGGCAGTAGGTGCGGCCTTCCATGACAGCCATCGCCTGCGCCGCGCGAAAGAGTGACATGGAGCCGCGCGGACTGACGCCCAGGCTCAGGTACTCGTGCTGGCGCGTTTTCTCCACGATGGCCAGCGTATAGTTCATCAGTTCTTCATCCACGGCGATGCGGCGGACGGCCTGCTGGACTTCCAGAACTTCCTCGGCGGTCATCACGGGTTCGATTCGCGCCAGGGGTTCGGCATCGGCAAAATTTCGCAGGATTTCCTTTTCGCTCTCCACGCTCGGATAGCCCACGCGCACGCGCATCAGAAATCGATCCATCTGCGATTCGGGCAACGGGTAGGTGCCGTGATGCTCGATGGGATTCTGCGTGGCCACCACCATGAACGGACGCGGCAGCGTGTAGGTGCGATTGTCCACCGTCACTTGATACTCATTCATGGCTTCGAGCAGCGCGCTTTGAGTTTTGGGCGTTGTGCGATTGATTTCATCCGCCAGCACGATGTTGGCAAAGATGGGTCCGGGGCGGAATTCAAAACGCTGAGTGGACTGGCTGAAGACGCTGATTCCCACCACGTCGGAGGGCAGCAGGTCGGAGGTGAATTGCAGGCGCTGAAACGTGCAATTGAAGGAACGAGCCAGCGAGTGCGCGAGCGTCGTCTTGCCCACGCCGGGCACGTCTTCAATCAGCAGGTGGCCGCGCGCAAAGAGCGTGACGAGCGAGAGCTGAATGACGTCATCCTTGCCGCGGATGACGCTCTGCACGGACTGCTGCACGCGCTTTAGAAGGTCGGGAGCAACAGCAGGGTGGTTGTTGACTTCAGCTTTTTCCATGCGGCACAGCTTGGGTGGTGCGCCTTGCGCTTCTAGACCGTACGCTCGAAATCTGTTATGTTCAGTAACTGCACTGGGCGATTAACTCAGTGGTAGAGTGCTATCCTCACACGGTAGAAGTCACAGGTTCGAATCCTGTATCGCCCACCATCACCACGCCTCTGAACAAAACCATTTTACCAAAGATTGCGGCGTTGCCGAGGCCTTTCATGGATTGCAGAGGGAGAAAAGGGTAGCCACCGGACTTTGCGAC
>JASIKV010000259.1 GCA_030049455.1 Terriglobia bacterium | reverse complement strand
CAGGATTCGACGGCCAGCAGGTGCGCGGCGCGAGCGATGAGCTGATGTATTCGGCCGGCAATGTTTCCACCGCCGTGGGAGCAGGCGGCCGCCAGCGCCTCTGGGGAATTTATGGAGAAGACATCGTGCGCATCGGCTCGCGCGTGCTCATCACCGGCGGAGTGCGCGTGGACGATTGGCGGAATTACGACGCGCTGTCTGTGACCCGGCCGATTTCCACAGCCGGACCCTTACAGGTGGTCGATTACATGCCACGCAATGAAGAGGCGCTGAGCCCGCGGCTCTCTGCCCTCTATCGCGCCCGGAATAACTTCGTCTTGCGAGCTTCCATGTATCGCGCCTTCCGCCCGCCCACGTTGAACGAGCTGTACAGGAATTTTCGCCAGGGCAACACGCTGACTCTCGCCAACAGCAGCCTGACCGCCGAGCAACTGACCGGTGCGGAAGTAGGAGCAAGCTATAGCGCGTGGGAGGAACGGCTGAGCCTGCGCGGAACTTTCTTCTGGAGCGACGTGAGCGACCCGATCGCCAACGTGACACTCTCCACCACGCCCAGCCTGATTACGCAGCAAAGGCAGAACCTGGGTGAAACGCGCTCGCGCGGGATTGAGCTGGAGTCGGAAGCGCGCATTACCCGCGATTTTTCCCTCACGGGCGGCCTGCAATACGTCGGTGCTACCGTCACCAGCTTCTCTGCCGATCCGCAACTGGTGGGATTGCTGGTGCCGGAGGTTCCCCGGCACGATGTAACGCTCCAGGCTCGGTATGCGCGCCCGCATCGCATCACCGCCTCGCTGGAGTGGCGCTACGTCGGCTCGACGTTTGACAACAGTCCGAACACGCTGCTGCTGAATCACTACTTCATGCTCGATGCGCAGGTTTCGCGTCCACTCGGGCACGGCATGGAGATTTTCGTGGCGGGAGAGAATCTGCTCAACGAACGCTACGATGTGGCGCGCACACCCTATTTGACCAACGGCCCGCCCTTCTTGTACCGCGCGGGGTTCCGGTTGAGCCTGCGGTAGTGATATTTGAATTTTTTCCTCTGCTCAGCGTATGATGCCGCTTCGCTTCTTCTGGAGGGCTTCCGCTCATGTCCAATGGGATCAACCGCCGCAAATTTCTGAGGCAAGGCGCTTCGAGCTTGCTCGCCGCTTCGGCGTGGCCCGCGGCAATTCACGCCGCAGCGCCCGAAGTCGATCCCGCCCGCGAGTGGCGCGTCTATCACGGCGACTCTGCGGCATGGCATTACTCGCCGCTCGACCAGATCCATCGCGACAACGTGCGCGAACTTCAGGTCGCCTGGACGTATCACACCGGCGACAGCCGCCGCAAGCCCGCCACCACCATTGAGTGCAATCCGCTAGTGGTGCACGGAGTGATGTACCTCACCACTGCGCAATTGAAGCTCTGCGCGCTCGACGCGGCCACAGGGAAGCTGCTGTGGCGATTCGATCCCTTCGCGGGAAAACCCGCCGACAAGCCGCGCGGAGTTAATCGCGGCGTCGCTTACTGGGAAGACGGCGACGACCGGAGAATTTTTTTCGTTGCCGACGCCCACTTAATGGCATTTGACGCGCGCACCGGCAAGCTGATCGGGAAATTCGGCAACGGGGGAAGCGTGGACTTGAAGCTCGGAATGGGGCGCGACCTCAGCGAGCTGACTTACGACGTCACCTCGCCGGGGATCATCTACCGGGACCTGATCATCCTCGGCGCGCTCTGCGGCGAGGGTCCCATGCCTGCCGCGCCCGGCCACATTCGCGCTTTCGATGTGCGCACGGGCCAGACGGCCTGGATCTTTCACAATCCTCCGCAACAGGGAGAGTTCGGCAACGATACCTGGCCGGACGATTCCTGGCGAACCACCGGCGGCGCCAACGATTGGGGTGGAATGACGCTCGACGAAAAGCGCGGCTGGGTGTTCATCTCCACAGGCTCCTGCGCGTTCGACTTCTACGGCGGACAGCGGCTGGGCACTGACCTCTTCGCCAATTGCCTGATCGCTCTCGACGCCGCAACCGGCAAGCGCATCTGGCACCATCAAATCGTTCACCACGACTTGTGGGACCGCGATCTTCCCTGCCCCGCAACGCTCGTCACGCTCAACATCGACGGACGCCGGGTGGACGCCGCCATTCAGCCCACCAAGTTCGGACAGCTTTTTATTTTCGACCGAGAAACCGGCAAGCCGCTGTTCCCCATCGAAGAACGGCCCGTGCCGCCGTCCAACGTTCCGGGCGAGCAGGCGTGGCCTACGCAACAGCAGGTGTTGAAGCCGCCGCCCTATGCGCGACAGGAATTCACTGAGGACGACATCACAAATATTTCGCCGGAGGCGCATGCGTATATTCTGGAAACCTTCCGGAAATCGCTGCACGGAATGTGGCGCCCGCCGAGCCTGGAAGGCACCATCGTCTTTCCTGGCTTCGATGGCGGGTCGAATTGGGGAAGCGGGTCGTTCGATCCCTCGACCAACCGTTTCTACATCAACTCGCACGACGAGCCGTGGATCATGACGCTGATTCCGGCGCCCAAGGGCTCCGGTTATCCCTACACGCACACAGGCTACAACCACTTTCTGGATCAGGAGGGCTACGCCGCCATCAAGCCGCCCTGGGGGCAGCTCACCGCATTCGATTTGAATCGCGGCGAA
>JASIKV010000026.1 GCA_030049455.1 Terriglobia bacterium | reverse complement strand
GTCCTAGCCATTATGGCCTTTCGTCCTTCGTTCCCTTGTCTTTTGCCAGCACTACGGTCTCTTCTTCCAGATATTCAAGTTCAGCCGCGAATTCCATGCCCTCATTCCGCGAGTTCCCAGTGTGCTGGATCGGATCGTCCGTCCAGCGACCCTCTGCGAGCGGCGAAGGACCCGTGACCAGAGACGGCTCGCGATATTTGTTCCGGTACAAATAAAGTACCACAGTGATGAGCGCGAAAAACACCATGGGCGGAACCAGCAAAATCAAGGTTCCGTTGGCCAACGCCTGCTTCGCCGTCGATTGCGCGGCGGAAGCGCTGGTGTAGCACATCGCGCAGCCCTGGGCGTGAACTACAGTTGGCAGAAGGCAGTAGGCAGTAAGCAGCGCGCAAGCGGCGGAAGAGCAAAGCCTGAAGGGTGAAGGATGAAGGATGGAATGCGGCGCCAGTTGCTGCCACGCGTGCTTCATTCCCGTGACCCTTGAAGCGAAATTGTGTAATGTCATTTACGCCGCCATCATCAATCAACGCCTACCAATCGAAACTACGCAAGACCAACTTTCAGCCTTCATACTTCACCCTTCATCTTTCTGTTCAGTGCGGCCGCATATGCAGCAGGCGCAGGCTGTCGGGCAAAAAGATATTCATGAGCACGATGACGATCACCAGGGCCGGCATCAGAGTCGCCGCCATGCTGGGCTTTTCGTAGCGCAGGTGCATAAAGTAGGCGATGATCAGCGCCGCCTTCACGATGGAGAGCCCCATCAGGATGGTGAGCATGATCTTCAGCTCCAATTGCTTGTAACCGAGGAAAACTTCCACTCCGGTCAGCGCCAGAAGCCAAAACCAGACGATCAGAAAGGTTCGCGTGGAGCCTTCGGCGTGTGCCTGTGCAGACATAATTTCTCCTTGAAAAAACTGTCCTTGGTCCTTGGTCATTTGTCACTGGCCAGTTGTCATTCTTCGCGCTCCACAGCTAAAAGAAGAGCGAGTGACAAAGGACAAATGACCAAGGATGTTCTTACCCCTGATGAATCGACAGCACATAAACCAGCGGGAAAATGAACATCCAAACCAAATCGACAAAGTGCCAGTAGAGGCCCGCCACTTCCACGTCCTCAGGGCTCAGCTTGCCTTTACCAAACCAGGTGGCCACGACTCCGAGGTAAATTACGCCGCAGAATACGTGCGTCATGTGCAGGCCGGTGAGCGCGAAGAATGCCGCGCCGAACAGGGGCTCGCCCCAGGGATTGTGGAACAGCCGCACGCCCTCGCCAATCAGCCCAACCCACTCCGTGGCGTGAATAATCACAAACAGCAGGCCGCCCAGCATGGTGGCCAAAATCCACTTCACTGTGGAGCCGCGCTTTTCGCCCTTGGAAGCCTGCACGGCCATTACCATGGTCACTGAACTCGAGAGCAGGATGAAGGTCATCACCGTGGCCTTGACGAGGGCGGGATAAAACTCAAAGGGCTTCGGCCACTCGGGGCTCGCTACGCGCACGTAGCAGTAGGCCATCAGCAGCGCGGCAAAAGTAATGGCGTCCGACATGATAAAGAGCCACATGCCGAGCTTCTTCGAGCCGGTGGCAAACGGCGCAACGCCGCCGCCCCACGCCGAAGCCGGCGCTCCATGCAGTCCTTCGTTAATCGCATCGTGACTGGCCATGCTGTTCCCCCCTGCCGGTCGTCAATTATTTTTCATCAGCGCGAAGCGCCTTGGAGTGCGGTAGCAGCAGCTACCGCCTTTCTTTCATCGAGCCTCAAACTTTCATTTCTTCTATCGCTCTCAGAAAGCGGTAGCTGCTGCTACCGCACTCCAAAGCGGGCTTTGCCCGCTAGGCCCAGCGCGTGAGGAGAAAGAAAACATAAACCCACAACACATCCATAAAGTGCCAGTAGATGGCCGTACAGTCGAGCACGGTGCGGCGCTTGACTCCACGCGCGATGCGGCCCGCGCAAATCGCCACAAAACCGAGGGCCAGAACTCCGCCCAGCAGGTGAATACCGTGCGCGGCGGTCAAAACGTAGAAAAATGAGCTGCTGGGATTGGTGCTCAAATAAACGCCGCGCGCGGCAAGTTCGCGCCAAACCACCAGTTGCCCCGCCAGGAAAGCGACGCCCAGCGCCACCGTTACCGCGAGCCAGCGGATGAAATCCCCGGCGGCGTTTCGCGTCAACGAGCGGCGCGAGAATTCCAAAGTGAGGCTGCTGGCCAGCAGCACGCCGGTATTCACCCACAGCAGGCGCGGCATGGCGATGGAAACCCAGTCAAACGACATTCCGCGGCGCACCACCATGGCGCTGGTGAAGCCGGCGAAGAGCATGACGATCCCGATGAGGGCAAACCAGGTGCCGAGCTGGTAGGTGTGCGATGAAACGCGTCCCGCCGGCCAACTGGAGCCGCCCCCGCCAAAGCCGTCGCCGCCCGGAGGAATCCTGCCCGGGCCGCCGCCCCGGCCATCGCGAGTCTCCGGTCTGGGTGGTGTCAGGACTGTGGAAGACATAGACATTAAGCCGTCAGTTGTCAGTCATCAGTTTCCAGTAGAGGCGGCCGCTGCCAGCGGCCACGGTCCTTACTGAGAACTGATGACTGACCACTGAAGACCCTTTCACCCCTCTTTCAAAACCGTCGCATCCGACTGCATCACGTAATCTTTTTCCGCCCCGGGCACGGCGAACTCGTAGGGACCGTGATAAACCACGGGATGAACTCCCGCAAAATTATCGAAAGGCGGAGGCGAGGGAACGGTCCACTCGAGTGTCGTCGCTTCCCAGGGATTTTCCGTCGCCTTCCTGCCCTTAAACATGCTCCAGAACAGGTTGATGAGGAAAATGATCTGCGCGCCGCCGGTAATGAACGCGGCAATCGAAATGAACTTGTGCAGTGGCATGAGCGGCACCAGAAAATTGTCGATGAATTCCGAGTAGCGCCGCGGATTTCCTACCAGACCCAGGTAATGCATGGGCATAAAGATGGCGTAGACGCCCACAAAGGTGAACCAGAAATGAATTTTCCCGAGAGTCTCATTCATCATGCGGCCGAACATCTTGGGAAACCAGAAGGCGGTTCCGGCAAACATGCCGAAGATGGCCGCCACGCCCATGATCAGGTGGAAGTGGGCGAGCACGAAATAAGTGTCGTGGAAGTAGATGTCGATGGGCGGCTGGCCAAGGAAGATTCCCGAAAGTCCGCCGCTCACGAAAATGGAGACGAAGCCCAGGGCGTAAAGCATGGGCGAATCAAAGCGAATCTTGCCGCCCAGCAGCATGCCGATCCAATTGAAAGTCTTGATGGCGGAGGGCACTCCGATGGCCATGGTGAGAATCGAAAACGCGAAGGCGGAGTAGGGGCTCATGCCGCTCACGAACATGTGGTGGCCCCACACGCCGAAGCCCAGCACGCCAATCGCCCCCATGGCGTAGACCATGGCGCGATAGCCGAAGATCGGCTTGCGCGCGAAGGTGGAGAGAATGTGCGAGGTCACTCCCATGCCCGGAAGGATGGCGATGTAAACCTCCGGGTGGCCGAAGAACCAGAACAGGTGCTGCCAAAGCAGCGGGCTGCCGCCCGTGTGGTTTGACAGAATCTTGTCACTCACAATCAGCCCGCCGGGAATGAAAAAGCTGGTGCCTCCCATGCGGTCGAGCAGCAGCAGCGCGCCCGCGGCCAGCAGCACCGCGAACGACAGCAGGGCCAGAATGGCGGTCACGAACCACGCCCAGCAGGTAAGGGGCAGCTTCATGAGCGAAAGCCCGCGCGC
>JASIKV010000258.1 GCA_030049455.1 Terriglobia bacterium | reverse complement strand
ACCCTCACGCTTGGGCGATTTGACGGCTCCAGCGCCACCGTCGCTCTCAAGCGCGATCTCTACCCGGAAAAGCGCACGGTTGAGGCATCGGTCTCCGCGCTTCCGCTGGTGTGGGGCGAAGGATTGATTGCCTACCTCGACGCCTACCCCTATCCCTGCACGGAGCAAGTGGTGAGCAAAGGATTCGCGGCCCTGCTGCTCGCCTCGCGGCCGGAGTTTGGCGCGGTGAAGACGAAAGACGCCGACCCGATTGCCGGAACGCTTACCACCCTGCAAGGCCGCGAGAACGGTTCCGGCGGCTTCGGCCTTTGGACGTCGTCGCCGCAGACGGCAGTGTTCCCCACTGTTTACGGAGCGCACTTTTTGCTCGAAGCGCGCGACCGCGGGCAAAAGGTTCCGCCGGAGATGCTGGCCAGCCTGGATGACTGGCTCACGCGATTCGCTTCCTCACCCGCGCCGACTCTCCCCGAGGGGCGCATGCGGGCGTATGCCGTCTACCTGCTGGCGCGCCAGGGACTGAAACCCGCCGCGGCGATTTCCAACGTCGAGCAGGAGCTATCCCACCGCCAAGCGGAGACATGGTCAAAGGACCTTGCGGCCGCCTACCTTGCCGCCACTTATCGCCTGATGCAGCGCAACGCCGACGCCGACCGGATTATCGCCAAGGTTCCGTGGTCGCAGCAGAGTTTCACGGCGACGGACGAGTTCTATTACGATCCTGTCGTCCATGACGCGCAACTGATCTACCTGCTGGCGCGACATTTCCCCGAACGCATCGGCAGCATTCCGAACGGTGCGCTTGAAAGCATCGGCGATGCCATCAGCGGCAACAAAGTGAGTTCCCTCTCGGCAGCATACACGCTGCTGGCTCTCGATGCGTTCGCGAAGGCGGCAGCGCCGAACGTGAAACTCGGCATCGTGGTTGGGGGAAAGCGCGAGGCCGCCACTTCCCACGTGAGCGTTCCCGTGGGGACGGCAAACGTGGAGTTCACGCGCGAGGGCTCGCTCGCGGCCTATTACTCCGTCAGCGAGTCAGGCTTCGATCGCAACCCGCCCCCAGCGGAGGTCAATCAAGGGCTGGAGGTAATCCACGAGTTTCTCGATGCAAACGGCAACGTGACCACCCAGGTGAAAGTCGGCGATGAGTTCTGGGTGCGCGTGCGGATCCGGACTACCAATCGCCAATTCCTGAGCCAGGTGGCGCTGGTGGATATTTTGCCCGGAGGTGTTGAGCCCACTCTCGACCGCCAACTCGGGCCGGGCACGGATTGGACGCCCTACTACGTCGACCGGCGCGATGACCGCGTCATCATTTACGGCGACGCCCGAAGCTCGGCTCAAACTTACGTCTACAAAGTGCGAGCCACCAACGAAGGTGTGTTTCAGTCGCCGCCCGCCTTCGCCGAAGGCATGTACAACCGGCAGGTTACCGGAATGAGCCAGGCATCCAGTCTGGAAATTGTGAAGCCATGATGCGACGTATTCCAAGGTGGTTTGCGCTTTTGGGCGTCCCGGCAGTGGTCCTGCTGGTCCGCCTTTGGCCATCACCACCGCTGCGCGCGAAGATTGCGCAATCCACCACCCTCTGGTCGCAGGACGGCGAGCTTCTGCGCGCCACTTTGGCCAGCGACGGTCAGTATCGCGTGTGGACTCCCCTCGACAAGATGTCGCCGGCGCTGGTCAGCGCGTTCCGCATCAAGGAAGATCGCTGGTTTTACTGGCACCCGGGCGTGAATCCGTTTTCCCTCGCGCGCGCCGCATTCAAGACGTGGCGGGGCAGGCGGCGGCAAGGCGGTTCCACGCTTACCATGCAGCTTGCGCGGCTGATCTACAATCTGAACACGAAAACACCCGCCGGGAAGCTGAAGCAATCCCTCGCCGCGCTGTGGCTGGAGGCGCGATATTCCAAGCGCAGCATCCTGGAAGCCTACCTGAACCTCGTGCCCTTCGGCGGCAACATTCAGGGAGTGGGCGCCGCAAGCCGCATTTACTTCGACAAACCGCCCGCGCAGATCGACCTGGGCGAAGCGATCACTTTGGCGGTGATTCCGCAGCACCCTGCGGCTCGGGCGGGCCGCGGGTTGTTGCAGTCCCGTCTGCTGGCCGCTCGCGCGCGGTTTGCCGGCTATTGGATCAACAGGAATCACCCCACCGAGTCCGAGCGCCGCGAACTAGATTTGCCGGTTCTGGCTCGCGCCAATTCCGGAATCCCAATGCGTGCTCCGCATTTCACGGACGCGATTCTCGCTGCGAACCCCGGCGCTTCCGGCCCCATCGTCACCACGCTGGATGCGGACCTTGAACGCGTTGTGGAGCGGCAGATTGAGCGCTACCTGACCCAATTCAGTGATCGCGGCATCAACAACGCGGCAACCCTGCTGGTGGACAGCCGCGACATGACGGTGAAAGCCTGGGTGGGCTCGGCCGATTACGCAAACCAGGCGATTCACGGGCAGATCGATGGAGTAATCACCAAGCGTTCGCCGGGTTCCACGCTGAAGCCGTTCATCTACGC
>JASIKV010000257.1 GCA_030049455.1 Terriglobia bacterium | reverse complement strand
TCCCCTTGATGCAGGTGAACTTCATTGAGACCAATCCCATTCCCGTAAAGGCCGGCCTTGCCATGATGGGCCTGATCGAAGAGTCCTATCGCCTGCCCATGGTTCCGATGAAGCCTGAAAATCGCGCCAAACTTGAAAGGGTAATGGCCGCGCAGGGATTGTTGCAGGCGCAAAAGGTGTAAGGGCGTTTTAAATTTGACCACGAAAGGCCTCACACCAACCATCGTTCGGCAATCTGATCGTTTTGGTCTGCGGTGATCAACCAGTTCAGAAGTTTGGCCTTCAAATCTCTCTGCACCTCTGCCGTGGCCGCATCACCCCAAAGGTTGCGGGTCTCGCCGGGATCGTTCTCCAAATCGTACAACTCTCCATCGCACGTCGGGTAGTAATTCAGCTTCCAGCGTTTTGTCCGGATCATCTTGGCGTCGGGATGCAGAATCCCTTCAACTCCTCTTCCCGGGACGAAGGGGTGGTACGAGCTCGAGCCGATTCGGGCGGGAGGCGCAAACACCTCGGGAATGATGTTTTCGCAGTACACCGCCTCGCGCGCCGCGTAATGGCCTGCATCGCCGGCGATGAGCGGGGCAAACGATTGTCCCTGCACGTGGTCCGAAGCCGGCAGGCCGCATAACTCCAGCAACGTGGGAAGCAAATCGACGGCGGCAACCAATTGGGAATACCGGCCGGCAACCACGCGGTTCGGGAATCGCACCAGCAGGGGCGTGTGAACGGAAGCTTCAAACAGAACGTTCTTCCCTTCCAGGCCGTGTTCGCCCAGTTGATCGCCATGATCCGTGGCGAAGACGATGATGGTGTTCTCAGCTTTCCCTGAGCGCTCCAACTCATCCAGAATCTGCCCCATCTCATGATCCACCATTGAAATGCCGGCGTAGTAGCTGCGATACATCCACTGAAGCCGCGTGCGGTCGATTTCATAAAGCGGGCTTCGGGCAATCTGTTTCTGCACCGGCAGGGGCAGCTTGCGAATGTCGTCAGGTGTAGCCAGTGTGGGAAGCGGAATCTCCACGTCATCGTACATCGAGTCGTAAGGGCTGAAAACAACGTGAGGAGAATGGGGCTTGAAGAATGACGAGTAGAGGAAAAACGGCTTCGGCGAAGCGCAGAACTCGCGCAATAGCTTTACCGATTGCATCCCCGTCCAATGCGTCACCGTGAATTCATAGTCCACGTCGGAGTGATACGGATTCTTCCCTGGCGCCACGTTGCGCGCCGGAGTGTAAATCGAAATATCCGGCTTCGGGTCATGCAGCTTTCGCCAGCGCACGTAGTCGGAGTAGGGGTCGGTGGCCTGAACTCCGTCGTCCAGATACACGCGATCGAAGCCCGTGGACCGCGCGTGCTCGTTGGTGGGCGGATAGAAGTGCAACTTGCCCGCTGAGCCGGTCAGATAGCCATGCTCGCTGAAGATGCGTTGAATCATGACCTCGCGCGGGTCGCAGGGGGTGTAATTCACGCGGTTCTTGTGCGAGTGGGGATAGCGCCCGGTGAGGTAGCTGATGCGCGAGGGAACGCAGACGGCCGCCTGAACATAGTGATTTGAGAAATTGGCCGCGCCGGTAGCCAGCCGGTCGAGGTTCGGCGTCTTGATCAGCCGATTGCCGTTCGCGCCCAGGCAATCCATGCGGAACTGGTCTGCGAACAGAATCAGAATGTTGGGGCGGCCGCTCTCGGGCGAGGCCTGCGCCACACCCGGAGCGAGGAGCGCCGAGCCCGTTTGCAGAAATTTGCGCCGGTTCATTCTTTAAGCATCGGTGCGAGGCAATGACGATGCGGTGGCGATCACACCAGCACCTTGTCCACCACGTTGCCGGAGACGTCGGTCAGCCGGAAATACCGCCCCTGGAATTTATACGTCAGCTTGGTGTGGTCGATTCCCAGGCAGTGCAGGATGGTGGCCTGAACGTCGTGGATGTGCACCGGGTTCTCGAGGATGTTGTAGCAGTAGTCGTCAGTCTTGCCGAGGACCAGTCCGGCCTTCACGCCGCCGCCCGCCATCCACATGGTAAAGCAGCGGGGATGATGGTCGCGGCCGTAATTGGTATCGGTCAGCTTGCCCTGGCAATAAACCGTGCGGCCGAATTCCCCGCCCCAGATCACCAGCGTCTCGTCCAGCAGGCCGCGCTGCTTCAGGTCGGTGACCAGCGCGGCGGAAGCCTGGTCCGTGCCCTTGGCCTGAAGCGACAGGTCGCGCGGAAGGTCGTTGTGCTGGTCCCAGCCGCGATGGTAGAGCTGCACGAAGCGCACGCCGCGCTCGGAAAGTCGCCGCGCCAGCAGGCAATTGGAGGCGTAAGTGCCGGGCTTGCGCGAATCGGGGCCATACAATTCAAACGTGGAAGCGGATTCCTTCGAAAGGTCCATCAAATCCGGCACCGAAGTCTGCATGCGATAAGCCATCTCGTACTGCGAAACGCGCGCATCGATCTCCGGGTCGCCGTATTTTTCGGCGAGCAGGCGGTTGAGCTTGTCGATGCCGTCGAGCATGCGCCGGCGCGTGGTGGGGCTGATTCCCGGCGGGTTGGAAAGATACAGCACCGGATCGCCGCCCGCGTGGAATTTGACCCCCTGATACTTGGAGGGCAGAAAGCCGTTGCCCCACAGGCGCGAAAACAGCGGCTGATCGACGTTCAGAGCGTTGGCCTGGGAAATCATCACCACAAAGGCGGGCAGATTCTGGTTTTCGCTGCCCAATCCGTAGCTGACCCACGATCCCATGCTGGGGCGGCCGGGCTGCTGGAAGCCGGTCTGGATGAAGGTAATCGCCGGGTCATGATTTATAGCTTCGGTATACACAGTTTTAATTATCGTAATATCGTTAACAATCTTCGAGGTGTGCGGGAGCAGCTCGCTGAGCTCCGTGCCGGACTCGCCCGCCGGGGCGAATTTGAAGATCGAAGGCGCAACGGGAAGCGTCGACTGGCCGGAGGTCATGCCCGTAATGCGCTGGCCCATGCGCACGGAATCCGGCAGGTCGGTTCCCTTCCACTTCACGAGGTTCGGCTTATGATCATACAAATCAATTTGCGAAGGCGCGCCGGATTGGTGCAGATAGATGACGCGCTTGGCCTTGGGGGCGAAATTGGGGAAGCCGAGCAGCCCTCCGGTTTTGGGATCAAAGCCGGCGGCTTCCGGAGCGGCAAAGCCGTCGCCTGATAGCAGCGAGGCCAGCGCCGGAATGCCCAGCGCCACCCCCGCCGTGCTGCGGCGGAAGAAATGCCTGCGCGTCATTCGCAGTGCAAGATTACGTGGGGAAGTATTTTCGGGGTCCATTTAAGTCCACATCCTATGATTATGATTTGCTGTAGCGGCGCTCTATAAGCGCCGTGCGGGACCGCCGCTACAGAATTTCGGGCGACGCTCGCAGAGCGCCGCTGCAACTTACTGCTTCGTAATCGTCTCGTCCAAATTCAGGATAATGCTCGCCACGGTCGTCCATGCGGCGAGTTCTTTGGAATCAAGCTTCGAGCTGGCCGGGGTAGCGCCGACGCTGAGCAAGTCGGCTGCCTGGTCGCCGTGGGCGCGGTAGTCGGCCAGCGATTCCTGCTCCTCGTCCAGCAGCACCGTGCGCTCCTGAGCATCGGGAACCCGGCCGGTGGC
>JASIKV010000256.1 GCA_030049455.1 Terriglobia bacterium | reverse complement strand
GCTCTGCGCTTCCTCCCGAAGTGCGATCCGGGAACCTCCCGGAGGCGAAATCGCCTGCCGATGTCCCCCCACAGGGCGGCCGCATTCCCCCCGAAGTGTGCCGCGAATGCCTCGCGGCCATGACTCACCGCCTGGTTCAGCCCTTGACCGCGCTGCGCGGCGGCCTTGAATTGGGCCTTTTGGGAAAGCCCTCGGAGACCGAATATCGCGCACTCCTCCAGCAATCGCTTGAGCTTACTGATGCGCTTTCACAATTGGTCGTTTCCTTGCGGGACATCGGTGAGTCGGGAGTCTCCACCGGCGCGGCACAATCCGTTTCACTGGAAGCGTCAGTTCAGCAGGCCCTTGCGGAGGTCGCGGCGTGGGCACAATCGCGTGATGTCACCCTGAAGGTTAATGTTGAAGCGACGGTTATGATTCGCGCCAATTCGGTGCGCTTGAGCGAAGCCCTCCAAAGCCTGTTGGGGTGGGCGATTCAGAACACCGCCGGAGGGGCCACCATCGTTGTCGATCTTTCGACTTCGGAAGGGGAGGCGGTGTTGTCCCTTTCGCCCCCCAAAATGGATTGGCAATACCTTCAGATCAAAGTCCTTGAGGAAATTGCCACCCCCGGTGTGCTCTTTTCATTTGCAGCCAAGAATGGTTCGTTGGGTTGGGCCATCAATATGCGGCTGGTGGAGGGACTGGGAGGCAAGCTTGAGATTCTGACGCCTGAAGGTGAACCTGGCCGCATTCGCGCACGATTCCCAATTGCTCCGCCGAGTTGAAGTGGGGAATCCTTCATGAGGTTTTACTTTGTTGAAGGGTTGGGCTCCCGCCGGGAGCTTGCCGCTGTCTTACGCACTTCAGAAGCCTAGAGAAATTTAATTCCAGTTTAATCGTCCTTTAAGAGCCTCATGGGACAAATAGAACTGCGCCAACGAGGAAACCATGACAAACAGTCCATTCAATTCCACCAGGAAGAACCATCTCTCCACGCTTGTCGCCAGCCCGGATTCGATCTTTCGCAGTCACGTCTTGCAGCAATTGGCCGCGCGAAATTGCCTGGCGGTGGAAGCCTGCGGCGGCGCCGAGGCGCTGGCAGTACTTGAGGAAGGCAAATGTCATACGCTGTTGCTTGACCCGATTCTTCCGGATTTGGACGTCAGCGAACTTGTGGCCATCGTCCGGTCAAGACATCCGCAAGTGGAGGTTCACGTTCTGGACGGCCAAAATAGCAAGTCGGGCGTGGGTGGAGATGGGGAATTGCGCTCATCCTCCGCGGAAGCGTTCCGGTTGATTCAGAACTCCCGTGAAGCCCGCATTCCGAATGAGCTTCCCGACCCCCACCGGTGTCCACCACCACCCGCGGCGGCGCCTCCTGAAGAAATTGAGGCGTTGCCGGGCATGACGGGCCAAAGCGAATCGCTGCGCCGGGTCTACCGCCTGGTGCGGCTGGTGGCGCCACGCCCAACCGCTGTCCTGCTGACCGGCGAAACCGGGACCGGCAAGGAATTGGTGGCCCGTGCCGTCCATCAACTCAGCCCGCGGCGTGATCGGCCGTTTGTGGTGATCAACTGCGCAGCCCTTCCCGAGCCTTTGATGGAGGCAGAACTGTTTGGCTACAACCGCGGCGCCTTTACGGGAGCATTTCAGTCACGCCTGGGGCGCTTTCAAGTGGCGCACGGCGGCACCCTGCTGCTCGATGAGGTGGGCGATCTTCCGCTTTCCATGCAGGCCAAGCTGTTGCGCTTCCTGCAGGAAGGCGAGATCCAGCGCCTGGGCAGCCCCGACACACTGCGCGTCGATGCCCGCATCATCGCTGCGACCAATGCCAACCTTCCGCGCCTGGTAAAGGAAGGACGCTTCCGCGACGACCTGTATTACCGCCTGGCGGTGTTTCCCATTGAGATCGATCCCCTGCGCGCGCGGCGCGAAGACATTGTGCTTCTGGGCCAGCATTTCCTCAATCGCCTTTCGGAGGAAATGCAGTCGTCCATTCGCGCCTTGTCGCCTGCGGCAGTGCGGGCGCTCGAGCGCCATTCCTGGCCGGGGAATGTCCGCGAGCTGCGCCAGGTGATTGAGCGAGCGCTGATCCTGGCGGAAGACCATTTGGAGATTCAACCGGAACACCTCTCCTGGGAAGGCGAGGAAACGTCTTCTGAGAGAAATCTAAGGACCATGGCCTGAAGTTGGCACGCCCCGTGCTTTCAAGGCCCATTGCCATGCACACATTGTCGGTTGAACGGCAAGAAAAACTTGCCCCGCAGGCGGACTCTGCCCGCTCGGCGCGTATGGCCCTCGCGGCCGCCTTCGCTTCGTTCACGCAGACGGCCGGGGCGCTCGAGACGACCTACACCAATTTGCAGGCGGAGGTCGGCCGGCTGCGGCACGAGCTCGAAAACAAGAATCGCAGTCTGGCGCAGAGCCTGGAAGAAAACGAGCGGATGCGTACATACCTGGCGCGTATTGTCGAGGGGTTACCCTGTGGTGTTCTGGTGTTTGACAGCGAAAAGAGCTTACGCATGATGAACCCGGCGGCAAAGCGCCTGCTGAATTGGAGCGGTGAAGATGCGGCTGTTCCAAGCTTGATGAGTTCTCTGCTTGCGGCCCTTCCAAAGGATATCTCCGGCCGGGAAGAGGAGTGGGTGGTAGATGACCCGCAAGGCGAGCGCACGGTGGGGGTCAGCCGCGCCACGATTCACACCAAAGGATCGGAGCATGAATCGATTCTCATCCTGCGTGACCTTACCCTGGCCAGGCAATTGGAACGCGAGCGGGAGGTTTCGCGGCGCGCCCAGGCGCTGGCGGAGGTGGCCACGCTGCTCGCTCATGAGATTCGCAATCCCCTGGGCAGCCTGGAACTCTTTGCCGGGCTTCTGGCGGATGCGTTGTCAAATCAGGCTGAGCTCCAACCCTGGATCGGTCAGGTTCAGGCGGGCTTGAGGTCGCTGGCGGCAACGGTAAACAACGTATTGCATTTTCACAGCCAGCCATCGACGCAACTCCTGCCTGTGGATTTGCGCCGGCTGGTGGGAGATACCGTGGATTTCCTGCGTCCTTTGGCGCGCCAGCGGGAAGTGTATCTCGACTGGCAAGCTCCGGCCGAATCGATCGAGATTTTCGCCGACCCGTCACGCCTGCAGCAGGCATTTCTCAACCTCGCCCTAAATGCCTTTCGCGCCATGAAGCCGGGAAAGGCAATGACGGTGAGCGTCTGGATCAACGAACACAAAATCAACCCCACAGCCGCGGTGGCATTCGCCGACCAGGGGTGCGGGATTTGCCCGCAGAATCTGGGGAAAATCTTCGACCCGGGATTTACGACGCAGGCCGGAAGTCCCGGACTGGGCCTGGCGGTGGCGCGCAAGGTGGTTGAGCAGCACGGTGGCACAATTCGCGTGGAAAGCCGCGAAGGGAAAGGAACAACCTTCACGCTGCAGTTGCCCCTGAGCCGCCCTGAGAGCGAAATCGGGAATTTCAAACTGGAAACCGGCGCGCCTGACCGCGAATCTCTGGTTTCGAGTTTCCAAGTGGAGGAAAGATGAATCAAGTTCTCGTCGTGGACGACGAAGCGGCCATGCGCGCTGCGCTGGAGGCTAATTTCCGCCGGCAAGGCTGGAAAGTTACCACTGCCGGGGGAACCAGCGAGGCGCTGGAGCGCTTTCGCCAGGCGCCCTGCCCGCTGGTGGTGACCGACATGCGCATGCCCGATGGTGACGGCT
>JASIKV010000255.1 GCA_030049455.1 Terriglobia bacterium | reverse complement strand
CTCACCCCAGTACATTTCCTGCGATTCGGCAGGCGCGGTTTCAAGTTGAATCGGCGCTTCCTCCGGCGCATCCAGCACCATCGTCTCGCCGGCCGGACTTTCCTCGGCAAAGGTGATGGCGGGTTCTCCCAATTCCACTTCGTTTCCCTGATCCGGAGGCTCGAAGGGGACCATGGCGCCGTCGAGAAAACCCTGGTCCGCAGGGGCGTCGGGCTCGCCGAAATTCAACTCGAGATTTTGTGCGGGTTCCTCATTGGGCTGAAGGCGGGCCCGCCGCTTTCGGAATTTCTCCACGCGGTCCGACAGCTCATCCCTCCAGGGCTGGGCCGCCTCGCCCTCGGGTGCGCTTTCCGCTGCCGCCAGGTCAAGCTGCGTGGCGGAAACGCGCACCGTCGGCGCCTCCTCCATCGGCAACGGCGGCGATGGAGGTTCAGGTTGCGCGCGAGGCGCAACGACCGTTGGTGCCGGTGGCGGATCAACACGAGCGGGAATGACGGGAGGGATCGACGTTTCCGGTGGAGGCCTTGAAGTCGAAAGCGCTTCTGCGGGAGGCTGCGCGGCGGGTAAGGATGCCGATGCCTTGGGTGCAGCCTTGGAAAAAACGTAGCCGCACTTCTTGCATTTCTCAAGACCTGCGAAGCTGACAAACCCGCATTTGGGGCACTTCACGGGCGGTTACCGGCCCTCCGGGCAGCAATTCCCACGTCAGCGGCATCTTAGCAAAATCGCTCGGAAGAACAAAGAGCTTTCGAGTAGAATGGCATTTCTGCGCGCTCATGGATGAAATCCGCCCTCGCCTTCGGATCATCAACCCTCGGCTCCTGACCGCCTTGGCAATCCTCCTGACCTTCGCTTCCGGCCTATGCGCCGCGCAGGCTCCGGCCACTTCCACGCCAACGGGTTCGGCGCTGTCGATTGCCCGTTACAAAGGCAAGAACGTTCCCATCCGCGCCGATTCCGAACAGAAGGACAACGACGTATACCACCTGCGCGGCCATGTGCAAATCAGCTACGAGGAAATGCGCTTGACCGCTGACGAAGCCTCCTACGACGACAATTCCGGCGAAATCATTGCGCGCGGCCACGTCATCTTTGACGATCCCCGCAGCCATCTGGCGGC
This sequence comes from Terriglobia bacterium, assembly GCA_030049455.1. Taxonomy (GTDB): domain Bacteria; phylum Acidobacteriota; class Terriglobia; order UBA7540; family UBA7540; genus Bog-366. The sequence goes on along the minus strand of JASIKV010000255.1, from coordinate 4,900 downwards.
GGACGAGGTCCATTACAATCTGAACACACAAAAAGGATGGTTCAGCAGCGGAACGGGATACCTGCATCCCCAGGGAGCCCCCGGGGCGCACGTGCTGAGAACGGAGAACCCCTTCTACATCTGGGGCGAAACCGTGGACCGCGAGGACGAGAGCACCTACACGGTGGATCACGGCAGCATGACCACCTGTGAATGCGCGAAAAAGGGCTGGCTCCTTTCCGTGCGGCAGGCGCGCGTCATCGTGGACGACAAGCTGGTGGCCCACGACGCGGTCTTTCGCCTCTTCGGGGTCCCGATTTTTTATTTCCCGGTCGTGGCGGATTCGATCGCCCGCAAGCCGCGCCACACGGGCTTCCTGCTGCCCAATCTGGGCAATTCCACGCAGAAAGGCTTCATCGTCGGCGACGGATTTTTCTGGGCCATCAATCCCAGCATGGACCTGATGCTGGGCGTGGAGGATTACACCAAGCGCGGACTGGCCGAGCGGGGGGAATTTCGCGCCAAGCCCAGCGAAAACTCCGATTTCATCGTCAACTATTTCGGCGTGAACGACAAATACTCGATTACTTCCCTGCGCGCGCCCGGGGAAAGCATCTACGCTTTCGGCAAAGATGACAACCTTGGCGACGGCTTCCGCGCCGTGACCAGCGTGGATTACGTGAATACCATGGCTTTCCGCCTGACCTGGTCGCCCAATTACACCGAAGCCGTCGATTCCGAAGCCGTCCAGTCCGGATTCATCACCAAGAACTGGGACGCTTACAGCTTCAACTTTTCCACCGAGCGATATGAAGACTTTCTCTCCACCCAGACCGTTCCCGGCAACTCCGTCATCATCCGCCACCTGCCGAGCTTTGAGTTTTCCGGGGAGGACCGGCAAATCAGCGATTCGCCCGTCTACTATTCCTTTGAGACATCCGCCGACGCCGTGGGCCGCACCCAGCCGGGCCTGACGCTGCCGCTTATGAGCGATCGACTGGATTTTCATCCGCAGCTTCTGCTGCGGCCCAAGGAGTTTTGGCACTTCACCTTCACGCCCATGCTGGGATTTCGCACCACCGAATATGGCATCAGCCTGGCGCCCGATCACACCTCAATAAACCGCCTGATGGCCGAGATCGGTCTCGACCTGCGCCCGCCATCGCTGGAAAAGGTACTGAGTAAAACTTACAGGGGTTATCGGCTGAAGCACGTCATCGAGCCGGACATTCAATATCATCTGGTGCGCGCGCGCGATCCCCAGGATATTTTGGATGTCATCCGCTTCGACGCCATGGACATCTTCACGGAAACCAACGAAGTTGAATACTCTCTGACCAACAGCATTCTGGCGCGCAAAGACGCTTCCCAGGATTCCGGCAACACCCCGCAGGCGAACGATATTTTTTCCTGGCGCATCTCGCAGAAATACTACTTCGATCCCACTTTCGGCGGCGCGCTGGTGCCCCACGAAACCAATGTTTTCGCTTCCACCATCGATTTGACCGGCTTTGCCTACGAATACGGACAGAAATTCTCGCCCATTGATTCCGTACTCAAATTTGCGCCCTTTTCCAATTACGATACGGAGATTCGCACTGACCTGAGCCCCAGCGGGGCGGGCGGCGTGTTGGACGCCGGCCTTACCTCCAGCGTGCACAGCGGCCTGCTGGGGGTATCTTTTTCCGACTTCTTCGTCAATCACTCGTCTTACCTGGGGTTGAATGCTTCGAATGTTTACATCCCCACCGGCTCTCTGCCCCCCCTGACGGCCTTCAACATGCTTGACTCTGTAGTGACCTACGCCGACCCCAACCGCCGGGGATTCAGCGGCGCGTTCGGCATCGACTACAACCTTCAGCGAAAGTTATTCCAGCACCAGACAACCCAAGTTAGCTATAATTTCGGTTGTTTCGCCATAAACGTCGAATACCAGTACTACAACCTGGGACCGCTGCGCGTGGAAAGTCAGTGGAGAGTTTCCCTCGCGCTGGCGAATGTGGGAACGTTCGGAAACCTGCGGCCGCGTGAGCGGCTTGCGATGAATGCGACGACGTATTAATCTTGCGTGGCATGGCCGTCTTGGCCATGGCCGTCACGGGCTGGAAGCCCGTGCCACATAACACCATGCCTTTTCCCATTCACCGTCCTCGCCGGCTGCGCCGCACGGAAGCGCTGCGCGGCTTCGTGGCGGAAACCCGGCTGAGCGTTCGCTCGCTGATCTATCCGCTGTTTGTCTGCCCAGGCTCGCAGGTGAAGAGCGAGATTCACTCCATGCCCGGCGCCTACCGCTGGTCGCTCGACAAGATCGTCGATGAGTGCCGCAGCGCCGCTGACCTGGGCATCCCCGCGGTCATTCTGTTTGGCATTCCGGAGACGAAGGACGATGTGGGCTCAGGCGCTTACGACCCGAGCGGCATCGTGCAGCGAGCCGTGCGGGCGGTGAAGAAGGCGCTGCCGAAACTCATTGTCATCACCGACACCTGCCTGGATGAATACACCAGCCACGGCCACTGCGGGCTGATCAAGGACGGCGACGTGGACAACGACTCCACCCTGCCGCTTCTGGCCAAGGCCGCGCTGACGCAGGTGGAAGCGGGTGCGGACATCGTCGCGCCTTCCGACATGATGGATGGCCGCGTGGGCGTAATCCGCAAGGAGCTTGACGCGCACGGCCACACGCAGATTCCCATCCTTGCCTACGCTGCGAAGTACGCCTCGGCTTTCTACGGACCCTTTCGCGAGGCGGCCGATTCTGCGCCCAAGTTCGGCGACCGCAAATCCTATCAGATGGACCCCGCCAATCAGCGCGAAGCGCTGCGGGAGATTGCGCTGGATTTGGAGGAAGGCGCGGACATCATCATGGTCAAGCCCGCGCTGCCCTACCTGGACATCATCGCGCTCGCGCGCCGCGAATTCGATGTGCCCATCGCCGCTTATCAGGTGAGCGGTGAGTACTCGCTGATCGAAGCCGCCGCGCGCAACGGCTGGGTCGACCGCGAGCGCATGATTCTGGAAACGCTAACGTCCATCGCCCGCGCCGGCACGGACCTGATTCTTACCTACTACGCCAAGGAAGTGGCGCAGTTGCTGTAGCGCGGGTGTCCCCACCCGCGACCTCCGTGAACCAAGAGTTTTGTGCACAAACTCGCGCAGAAATTACCGGCCCATCCCGCCACTCACTCTTTTCTGGTTTTTCTCGTCCTGGCAGTTGCGCTCGCATCCGCCGCAGCGCCGCCGGCTAACAAGACCGCGGCGCTGGACCGGCAGATCGACAACATTCTGACCGAAAACGAGGCGCAACGCGGTTCGTGGGGGATCGAAGTTGTTGACCTCGCGACCGAAAAAGTTCTGTACGCGCGCGATGCCGGCCACTTGTTCATCCCTGCCTCGAATATGAAGATGTTCACCACCGCCGCGGCGCTCGAAAAGCTGGGCCCGGACTACACCTTTCACACTACGGTGGAAAGCGATGCCGCGCCGGACGGCGAAGGGCGGGTTTGGGACCTGTATCTAGTGGGCCGCGGCGATCCCGATCTGGGCCCGCGCATTTTTCCCTATGCCTACCACGGCGCGGAGCAACCCCCGGACACTTTCATTCAAGAACTCGCTGACAAGGTGAAGGCCGGGGGCGTGCGCCGGGTGATGCGCAAGATCGTCGCGGACGACAGCTACTTCGTTTGGGAGCCCTTTGCGCCCAACTGGGCTGCCAACGACCTGGAGTGGGGCTATGGTGCGCCGGTTTCCGCGCTGGCTTTCAACGATAATCTCCTGGTCCTGCACGTCAAGCCGGGTGAGAAGCCCGGCGATGAGGCGCGCGTGCAGCTCGAACCCGTCGCGGACTATTACCTGCTGCGAAATCACATCGTGACGGCGGAGAAGGGCGCTGACCGGCGCTATGACCTGGAGCGCCGCCCCGGCACCATGGAGCTGGACCTTTGGGGCCAGGTTCCTGCCGATGCCGGTGAGGACATCGATACGGTCGCTATTTACAATCCTCCGGAGCTGGTCACGGAGCAGTTCCGCGCCGCGCTTCGAGCACGCGGGATCGTTGCGGATTGCCCCATCGAGGTTCATCATTCAACCCGCATACAGGTCGCTTCCCTGCCGAGCCCGGCTCCGCCGGAGCCCGCGCGCGTGGTTCTGGCGGACCACACGTCGCCGCCCCTGCGCGAAGCCATCAAGGCGGTCAACAAGGAGAGCGAAAACCTGCACGCGGAAATGCTGCTTCGTACGCTGGGACGCGAGCTGAACCATCGCGGCAGCCTTTCGGGCGGGCTTGCGGCGCTCAACGCCTTCGCCCAGCAGGACGTGGGCATTCTCCCCACGGAAACCTATTTTGTTGATGGCTCCGGCCTTTCGCGCTCGGCTTTGGTGGCGCCCAGCGCCGCCGTCAAGCTCCTGCTCTACATGGCGCGCTCGCCGAATTATCAGGTTTGGTTCGATTCCCTGCCCGTCTCCGGCGTGGACGGCACGCTGATCCACCGCTTCACCAGCGATGAGATGAAGGGAAAAATCCACGCCAAGACCGGCTCCGTGCAGCACGTCAGCACGCTTTCCGGATACATGGACCTGCCCTCGGGAAAGCGCCTGGTCTTTTCGGTGATGACCAATAATCTGTATTTGCGCAACCACTCCGGCCAGTCAGTATTGGATTTGGTGACCGGGGCGATTTACCAGTGGCTTGCGAAACAGAAGTGAGGGGAAGGCGCGTCCCGGATAAAAGCTTTAACCACAGAGCACACAGAGATACGCAGAGGAGTTTTTCTCTGTGAACCTCAGTGCCCTCTGTGGTGAAGGCTTTTCTCGCAGCGTCGCTGCAACAGGAGAATCAATTTAATTTGGGATTGGGCCCAATCAGGAATTGCCATTTTCAGAAACTCGCTGCCGCGAGAGGGCAGCACCGCCGATTCGCGCCTCA
>JASIKV010000254.1 GCA_030049455.1 Terriglobia bacterium | reverse complement strand
TTCCGGAATCTCAATTCCCATCTGCTCGGTGGCGAGCGTCAGGGTTCGCTCGGTGAGGTACACGAGGTAAAGCAGGAAATTCTGCCGGAGTGCGTCCGGTTCGCTCAAGATGTGGAAGTGGTGGTAAAAGTTGTTGAAAGCCTGGGCGAGGCGGAAGGCGTATTTGGCCACCACGGCGGGCTCCTCGCTCGAAATGGCTTGTGCGACGGTGGATTCCAGTTGTGCGGCCAAACGGGTTAGCTCCCAGAACGCCGCCGCGTCCTCACTTTTGTAAAACTGCTGCACCTGCTCCTCAGAGATTGCCTGGGATAACTGCGCTGCATCGAAACCCGGGCGGGACTCCGCGAACTTGCGAAAGATATTCCGCGCGCGCACGATGGTGTACTGCAGGTAGGGACCCGTCTCGCCCTCGAAGGCCAGGGCATCCTTGAAATCGAAGGCAATAATGACCCGCCGCGAAAATTTCAGCAGGAAGTAGCGCAGCGCCGCGACAGCGATTTTGCGCGCATAATCGTTTGCTTCGGCGGGGTCCTGGGCCATGCCGCGCGAGGTCACTTCCGCCGCCGCGCGCGCGATGAGGGTATCGATCAAGTCGTCCGCCTTCACGCCCTGGCCCTTGCGCCCGGAGACTTCCACGTAAGGCCGCAGGCGATCCTCTTCCGTGAGCGTGATGCCCATCTCCAGAGCGCAGCGCGCGGATAGGCCCACGACTTCGTAGGCAAAGTGGTGCAGATTGGCGGCGCGGTCGTGATAGCCGAGCGCGTGAAATGCCGCCTTGACGATGTTCTGCAAATAGGATTGGCGGGTATCGATCACCGCATAAGCGGCGCTGGCGCGTCCAAAGGGCGGAGCCTCGGCGCGGCCGCTCACCGTGGTTCGCCAGACCTCGTGCCCGTCGGGATAGCGGAGAAAGGGCTCGTAACCGAAGTCCTTCCCGAGCAGGGCGAACTTCCACAAGTGATAGGCAATGTCTTTGCCCACGTAAGTTACCGTGCCGTTCGACCGCACGATGATTTTCGTGTCGTCAGCGTCCGGTGATTCTTCTTCCCCCTCGGGCGCAGTCGCGGCAAGGTCCATCACCCAGCAACCGGCATTCTTTCCTTCGGTTTCATAGCGAATGGCCTTCTGTTGCTTCATCACCTCAAAGGCCGCCTTCCAGAAATGCAGCCGCAGAATCTCGCTTTCCTGCACCAATACGTCGTATTCGATATTCAGGCGCAGCATGGTTTCAAGGTGCGTGCGGACGATGGCGGTGGAAATCATTTCCGCCAGTGCCGCGGTTTCGCCGTGGCCCTCCTCAATGTCCTTCAGCGCCTGCGCTCGCCAGGCAAGGGAAGCCTTGTCATCTTCATAAAGCTGAAATACCCGCGCGTAAAGGTCCCAACAGTAGTAGTCGAAGCGCGGCGCGGGGGCGTGAATCAGCGCTTCGACTTCCGCGGGAGTTTTCTTCTCCAAGTGCTGGAAGCCCACTACCACGTCCGCCACCTGAACGCCCGTATTATCGATGTAATTCTGCACCTCAACGTTCGCCCCGCTGAAGCCCAGCAGGCGCGCGAAGGTATCGCCCAGCACGGCATTACGCAAATGGCCGATGTGCGCCGCTTTGTTGGGATTGATGCTGGTGTGCTCGACCAGAATCTTGCCGGATGCCGCAGGGACCGGCAGGGCGTGGCCTTCGCGCCTTCCGGCGCGCAAGGCAAAAAGCTTGGCGGCAGCTTCCCCCCGGTTTAAGTGAAAATTCAAATAGCCTGCCCCCGCCACGGTAACGCGCTCAATCCCCTCGAGCGAAGAAAGCAGGGGAATGAGCTGCTCAGCGATTTTGCGCGGCGCCTGGCGCAATGGCTTGGCCAGCTCAAAGCACGCGGCGAGGGAAATGTCGCCCATTTCAAGATTGGGCGGAGTGTCGAGCGTGGGAGCGCCAATCTCCAGCTTGAAGACCTCGCGAACCGCCGCCACGAATCGGGTTTGAATGCGCTGCTGTATTTCCTCGAACAAAATCCAAGTCCTCTGCTTTTCTGGGTGTAACGAAGCCGGGCAAGCCGAGCGCACGCCGTGAGGCGCAACGGGCGATTGCTTTAGTAAGAATGAAATTATAGCAGACGCAGAGTGGGTAGCGCAGAGTCTTGCCGATCAGAAGTAGTGGTTCAGTTTGAATTTTGTAGCGCGTCCCGCCTCGGCGGGACCACCCGCGACGGTTACGCGGCTGAGGACAGCCGCGCTACAACTCCGGACCGTGCGAAGCCGCCTCCAAGATTCAAGCTGACCCACTACTCCGGGGGCCTTCGTCTTGACTTTGGCCTCTACCTCGACTAGCATCATCAATGGATTAATGAACGGCGATTCACCTACCACGAATGCCCGCCGCCGGCAATCTGCCGAAACCAGCGCCATGCCCATCTGCTGAAATGGAGGCCTGTCCCGGACTTCGATCTCTATGATAACCAGTGTCAAAATCCGCAAAGGGGTTCCCGCTCTCGTTGGCACGTACGACATGAACTTGAAACTGTTTGAGCGCTGTTTCCAGGTTTCGGCGCATTTGGGCGAGGAATCGCTCCAGATCGAAGGCGAGGAAGGCAATGTGCGACGCGCTCAGCGCCTGGTGGAGGAATACGCGGGTCTGGTGGAGGGCGGAGCGGACTTTGAAAGCTCCGAAATTGAGGGATTTTTGCGCATCATGAGCCAGGATCCGGATGCCAGTCTAAAAGGCCTGACCGAAGCGGGCCGCCCGCGCAGTCTGGGGAAGAAATCCATCGCGCCCAAGGGGTTGAACCAGCGCTGCTACGTGGACGCCATGGAGCGGCACGATATGGTCTTCGGAATAGGCCCCTCTGGCACAGGCAAGACATATCTGGCTGTGGCTATGGCCGTGGACGCGTTGATCTCCAAGGAAGTCAGCCGGATCATTCTGGCCCGCCCGGCGGTCGAAGCCGGTGAGCGCCTGGGGTTTCTGCCCGGCACGCTGCAGGAAAAGGTGAATCCGTATCTCCGCCCGCTCTACGACGCTCTCTACGACGTGCTGGATCCAGATCGCGTGGACCGCTACATTGAAAAAAATATCATCGAGATCGCCCCCATCGCCTTCATGCGCGGGCGCACGCTGAATGACGCCTTCGTGATTCTCGATGAGGCCCAGAACACCACCAGCGAGCAGATGAAGATGTTTCTCACGCGCCTGGGATTCAATTCCAAGGCGGTAATTACCGGCGACGTTACTCAGATCGACCTTCCCAACGGGCGGCGCTCCGGCCTGGTGGAAGCCATTGAAGTGGTAGGCAAAGTTTCCGGCATCAGCATGATCTATTTCACCGAGCGGGATGTGGTGCGGCACAGCCTGGTGCAGCGGATTATCCGCGCCTATGAGGAATATGACACCGCGCGCGCCGCCAAGACCAACGGAGAGAGGATGAGTGGCTAGCGGGCGGAGAGCCCGGGTTGACCCCATGCGGTCCGTATCCGTCCGCTGTGCACTGTCCACGGGCTTTTATGATGATCAACGGCCAGCGCCGCCATAAAATTGATGAGCGCAAATTGCGCGGCTTCCTGCGGACCCTGCGGCGGCGGATGCGGCTCGCGAACGGGCAGTTCAACATTTGCATCGTCGACGACAAGTTCATTCGCGGGCTGAACTCCAGGTTCCGGGCCAAGAATCAGGCCACCGATGTGCTGTCGTTCCGCTGGGAAGAGCCGCAGAAGGGCGGGCGCAAGGCGCGGCGCCGCAAGTCAGGGCGGCCGGGAAGCGAGAAAATCAATTTTCTGGGCGAGGTGGTGATTTCGGTCGAGACGGCCGAACGCAACGCCGCCGAGGAAGGCCATTCGACGCTCAACGAGATTCGCTGGCTGATTCTGCACGGCTTGCTTCACCTGCTGGGGTTTGACCACGAGCGGGACCATGGCGAAATGACGCGTCTGGAGTTGAAGTGGCGCGTGGCCTTGGGAATTGCGGACGAACCGGCAGGCAAACGATCCTGATTCCCGGGTCTGGGTACTCAATCCTATGAACGACCGGCTGATCATCACGATGATTTGGGCTTCGGTGCTGGCGGTCTGGCTGACGCTGGGCGCGGTCGCGTCCTATTTGCGCCTGCTGATGCGGCGGTTAACTCCGGTAGGCGCGCGCAAGGTCTTCGGTCCCGGCGAGGGCGGACGAATGCGCCCCAACCGCGAGCGCGTGGGCGTATCGATTTCCGCCTTGCACGGCGCCACCATGCACCTGTTCGCAGTAGGGCTGGCGGGGCTGCTGATCTGGCGGCGGCCCAACCACTTTTGGGGCGATCTGGGCACGGCCCTGATCATTGTTCTCGCCGCAGTGGCGATAGCCGACCAGCTTATTCCCTTTCTGCTGGTGGTGCGGCACGACGAGCCGGAGGTCATCCTTCAGCACTGGGAAAGGGAGCTGCGCAGCCTGGTGTTCTGCGCGATTCCGCTCACTTTTCCCATCCTGGTCTCCAATACCATTCGCAAACTGCTGGAGCCCGCCGATCCGGAGCCTGAGCAACCCAGCGCGGACGAGAATCTTGCGGAATTGATTGCCACGGGCGAGCAGGAAGGCATTATCGAAAAATCCGAGGGCGAGCTGATGAAATCCGTGGTGAATTTCGGCGACAAGGTGGCGCGTGAGGTGATGACACCGCGGACGGAAGTTGCCGCGATCGAGATCAATTCCTCGATTGAGGATCTGCGCGCGCTGTTTCGCTCAAAGCGCATGACGCGTTACCCGGTCTACTCGCGGGATTTGGATCACATCGAGGGCTTCGTCAACGTGCGCGATCTGATGGAACTGTCGCCCGAGCAGCAGCAGAGCGTGCGCCTGCGCGGCCTGGTGCGCCCCGTGCCCTTCGTTCCGGAAACCAAGCCCATCCGCGACCTGATGAAGGAACTGCAGCAGACCACCACGCAAATGGCCATGGTGATTGATGAATACGGCAGCGTCAGCGGCCTGATCACAATCGAAGACCTGGTGGAGCAGATCGTCGGCGAAATCCGCGATGAGTTTGAGCCGCATGCGCGCGACATCATCCGCGAGTCGCCCTCCAGCTACCTACTCTCCGGGCATGCGGAGATTGCCCAGGTTGCCGGTGAAGTGCACGTTCCGCTCGAGGGCGGCGATTATTCCACCGTCGCCGGATTGGTCATGAATCAATTGGGCCACGTGCCTGCCGCGGGAGAAAAGGTTCAGAGTCACGGCCTGACGTTTGAGGTGCTGGAAGCCAATCAGCGCACCGTGCTGAAAGTTCGAATGAAGGTCCCGGCCGCTCCGCCCGCCGCCAAACCCCAACATGTCTGAAACCGCTCCCTTCAAGTCTGGGTTCGTCGCAATTGTCGGGCGTCCGAATGCCGGCAAGAGCACGCTCGTAAACGCCCTGGTGGAGTCCAAGGTTTCGATTGTTACACCGGTTCCGCAAACCACGCGCAATCGCATTCTGGGGATTCTTCACGTCCCGGACGCGCAGGTGATCTTCATGGATACTCCGGGAGTGCACAAGCCGCTCTCGCGCTTGAACGAACAGATGATGAACTACGTTCGCCAGGCGCTTGCCGACCGCGACCTTGCCGTGCTGATCGTGGACGCGAGCGAGAAATTCGGCAAGGGCGATGAATTTGTGATCCAGCTTCTGAACCAGTATTCACCCCGCGCGATTCTGGCGCTGAATAAAGTGGACAAGGTACACAAGCCGGCCCTGTTGCCGCTCATGGAGCGCTATTCGAAGCTCTACGGCTTTGAGGAGATTTTCCCGATTTCAGCGCTGAAGGGTGAAGGGTTGAAGGGGCTGCTGGCGGCGATCATCCGGCGGCTGCCCGAAGGCCCGGCTTATTTTCCCAACGACGAGTACACGGACCAGCCGGAGCGCTTCCTGGCCGCCGAGATCATCCGCGAAATGGTCATTCGCCACACGCGCCAGGAATTGCCCTACGTGACCGCCGTGATGATCGAGCAATTTGAGGAGGGAACCAGCATCACGCGAATCCACGCCACGATTGTGGTAGAGAAGGACTCGCAGCGGCCCATCGTGATTGGCTCGGGCGCTTCGCGGCTGAAAGAGATTGGAACCGATGCACGGAAGGAACTGGAGAAGCTGTTTCCGCCCAAAGTTTACCTTGAGCTCTACGTCAAAGTGGACCCCGAATGGCGGAACAATCCCGCGCGCATCGCAGAATTGGACTACCGCAACGAGGGCGGTTCGGCGTCGTGACGCTACTTCGACGCGGGCTGCGCCGGCTTGCTCAGGTCGTAGACGCGCCGAATGCTAACCGGCGCGTTGAGCGAAGGCGCATCAAACCTTGAGGTCACAAAGAGCTGCTTGCCGTCCTCGCTCAGGCGGAAAGTCTCCGTGAGTTTTTCCGAGTGCGGCATCTTCGTCTCGGCCGTGAAGACATCACCGTCCCAGGAAGCCTTGGTGGTGATCTTCGCGCCGTCCTGGTCCTTGTCATCGTGCTTCTTGCCGTCGGTGAAAAAAGTCCGGGAATTATCCGAGTCATCGGTAATCACGATCTGGTCGGAGCGCTGGTCAAGGCTGAGGTACTTGGGGTTCGCGGCGATGCGGTCCCAATCCTGACTGCTTACGGTGCTGGCGCCGCCGCGATTGCGGCCCATGCCTCCCCCTCCTCCTCCCATCCCGCCACGGCCCCAAACGCCGCCCCCGCCGGGATAGCCGCCGCCCGGGTATCCGCCTCCACCACCCGTATTGCCACCGCCGGGGTAGCCCCCGCCCCCGCCGCTGTCGCGGTTGCGCTGGTTGTTTTGTGCATCGGCGACTTTTTGGTTCGAGTCGTCGCTCTGGTCAACGTTGAAATTCCAATGACCAGCGAGTTGCGTTTTCTCCTGAGCCCGCGCGACGCTGATGACCGAAGCGACTAGAAAGCATGCGGCGATTGCGGCCATGGAGTTGGTTCGAAGGATGAAGTTTTTCGACATCGAAATACGTACCCCCTGCCCAGGCGTGTGTCTGGATTCCTGATTTTCGATTCGGCAAAACAGATGCTGGTTGTCCACGATCGCCTGCCGGCAATGTTAATTGATATTTACAATGGAGCGGCGATCACGCCCCCACCGCGATTCCGAGGGAACGCATCTTGCGGTACAGGTGACTGCGCTCCAGTCCCAGTGCTTCTGCGGTGCGGCTGACGTTTCCCTGATATTCATCGAGCGTGCGCAGAATGTAGTCACGCTCGTAGGCCGTGCGCGCCTCCTGAAGGCTGGAGAATCCCGCCGTGGGAAATTTCCCGGGAGCGGCAGCGCGCGCGCCGTCTGAGTGCAGGGATGCAGGCAGGTGCCTTCGCTCAATTCGTTCGCCCGGCACCATGATAACCAGCCGCTCCACAAGGTTTTTAAGTTCGCGCACGTTTCCCGGCCAGCGATAGGCGATCAGCGCCTCCATGGCGGTGTCGGCGAAGCGCTTGGGGCGGCGGCCGTACGCCCGCGCAAATTCCGCCAGGAAGAAGTTGGCGAGCGTGGGAATGTCCTCCGCGTGCTCGCGCAGGGTGGGGACGTAAAAGGGAATCACATTCAGGCGGTAGAACAGGTCCTCGCGGAAGTTCCCCTTCTGGATTTCGTCTTCCAGGTGCTTGTTGGTGGCGGCGATGATGCGCACATCGACGGTCAGATTGGTTCCGCTGCCCAGCGGAGTGAACCGCTGCTCTTCGATGACGCGCAGCACTTTGGATTGCGTGCGCAGGCTCATATCGCCGACTTCGTCGAGGAACAATGATCCGCCGTTGGCCTGCTCGAATTTCCCGGTCTTGTCCTCGAGCGCACCGGTGAACGATCCCTTGATGTGGCCGAAGAGTTCGCTTTCAATCAACTCTTCGGGTATGGCGGCGCAATTGACCTCCACGAAGGGCTGATCGGCGCGCTGGCTGTGATGGTGGAGCGCGTGGGCCACCAATTCCTTGCCCACGCCGCTTTCACCGTAAATCAGCACGCGGCCCTGGGTGGGAGCGGCGAGCTGCAACTGTTGCCGGAGCGCCTTGATGGGCACGCTGTCTCCAATAATCCGGTCTCGCCCGCGCAATTCGGCGCGCAGTTCGCGGTTCTGCGCCGCCAGTTGCGATTCATCGAGCGCGTGGCGAAGCGTCAGCAAGGTCTTGTCAATGGAAAGCGGCTTCTCGATAAAATCGAAGGCGCCGAGCTTGGTGGAGCGCACGGCCGTATCGATCGTGGCGTGCCCGGAGATCATGATGACCTTGGGCGGCGCTTCCAGGGCCTGAATCTTCTCCAGCACCTGAATCCCATCAAGACCCGGCAGCCAGATGTCCAGCAGCACGACGTCGTACTTGCGGTTCTGGAGCGCGTCGAGACACGCTTCGCCCGTGCTCACCGACTCCACCGTGTAGCCTTCGTCCTGCAAAACGTCGGTCAGGGATTCGCGAATGCCGGGTTCGTCATCGACAATCAGAACGGAGAATTTCATGCGTGGTTCAGGTTTCCATAGCCTCTTCGGAACTGGCGACCATGGCGCGGTCAACCGGCAGCTCGATTACAAACTTTGTGCCGGTTGGGAAGTTCTCTTCCACATGGATTGAGCCGTGGTGCTCGGCGACGATGCGGTTGACGATCGCCAGGCCCAGGCCGGTTCCCGAGCGCTTGGTCGAGAAATAGGGAAGGAACAGGCGCTCCTTGGCCTCCGGGGGAATCCCCGGCCCGCTGTCTTCCACCGTAATTTCCACCACGTCACGGTCGGCGTTGAGCGTGCTGCGGACGCAAATCTCCTTGCGCAGCGACTGTTCCATCGCCTCGGCGGCGTTGTCAATCAGATTCACCACCACGCGCTTCATCTGGTCCGGGTCGGCTTGAACCAGGGGCAGATCGGGCGAGAAGTCGTGCCGCAGAGCAATGCCGGTCAGCCGTTCGGCGAAGACGTTCAAGGCGTCCTGAAGGATTCCGTTGATTTGGGCGGGCGCGGGCTTGGAGGCAGGGAAGCGGGCGAAGGAAGTGAACTCATCCACGAGGGTCTTGAGCGTGCCGACTTCGCGTCCGATCAGTTTGGCGCTGTCGCCCACAGCGCGCAGCACATCATGGGCCGGTGAGCCGGCGTCAATGCGGTCGAGCAGGCGCTGAATGCGCTCAGCGGAAAGTTGCAGGGGCGTGAGCGG
>JASIKV010000253.1 GCA_030049455.1 Terriglobia bacterium | reverse complement strand
ACCGGCGGACTTTTCGGATCCTCTTCGCCCGGGCACTAATCGCTTCCCCACAGGAAATCAAAAACCGCCGCAAGGCCGTCGAGTGAAAGCTCCTCGGCGCGCGAATTGCCCGGCTGGCCGTGGTTCTTCAGCGCCTCGATCACTCGATTTCGGGAAAATTTGCCACCCAGATTGTTGAGCAGATTCTTCCGCTTCTGCGCAAAGCACTGCTTGACGAATTTGAGAAACTCCGCGTGCCTGGCGGCCGGCCAGTCCTTGAATTTCGCCTGCATTCGAAACGTCACCAGCGCTGACTGCACTTTGGGCGCGGGGGAAAATGCTCCCGGCGGAACACCGAAGGCGATTTCCGGCTGGGAATAAACTTGCGTGGCAACGCTCAGGTAACCGTACTCGCGGGTTCCCGGCGCGGCGATCAGGCGCTCCGCCACCTCGCGCTGCATCAGCAATCCCATGGCGCGGATGGAAGCCCGGTGCGTGAAGAGGTGATGCAGTATGGGCGAGGTGATGTAATACGGCAGGTTGCCAAAGACAAAGGCTTGCAAAACTGCCTCTCGGCGGCAAAGGGCGGTGAAATCGACGGTGAGTACATCGGCGGTGACGATCTCAACCTTGGGGTTGTCCCGGAAATCCTGGCGCAGGGCTTCCCCAAGAGCGCGATCGACTTCGATGGCAATGAGCCTCCCAGCGCGCGCGGCCAGCAGGGAAGTCATCGCGCCACGGCCGGGACCGATTTCGAACACCAAGTCGTCCGGCGCGATGGCGAGCGTCTCCACAATCCGGTTTTGATATTGGGCATCGTGGAGGAAATGCTGGCCGAGTCTGGGCGGGCGGGTTTTGGCTCTTCGGGGTTTGATTTTGGTTTCACCCGCTTTACGCGCGTGCCGTCTGGTGCTTTGCGGACACGGTCTCACCCCTGTCTAGCCTTTGGAGAAATCCACTTCGGTGTAGCTACCGGGCGTAGCGGCGTTCACAGCGGTCGCGATTTTCTCTCCGTACAATTTTACAACTGGCCATTGTGGGGTTCCCAGGATTACCAGGGCGATCCTGCGGCCCTTGAGGTTCTGTTGATGGCGCATGTTTTTGTCGGCGGTGAGAAGCAAATCGAATCCGGCGTGCTCAGCTTCTCGCAGCAAGTTACCATTCGAGAGCGTGTCCCATCCACGGTCTCTCGCTTTGATGATCGTGTGCCCAGGCAGGAACCGAGCGACTCCTATGGGCGTTACGTGGTCAAAGAGGATGAGCATCGGCGGGGCATTCTGCCGCAGGGACGAGTGTCGGGTCAAGGCTGCGAGCGGCAAACTCCAGCACGATAAGAATCTGTTCGCGGGTTAAATCGAACTGCTCAATGATCTCGTCAATGGTGGCCCCTGCTTCCAGGTTTTCAAAGACCGCGGACACGGGCATCCGAGTGTTGCGAAATACCCATGCGCCGTTCAATCTTCCTGGCACGCTTTCCACCGCTGCGCATTGTGACCAGTCCAGTGCTGCCATGAGTTGATCACAGTTTCCCATGTTTCTTCTGCAAACTCAATGCTTGGTTGGTGCTTCTTGACATCCCTTCATCCATCCTCTAACGTAACGAAGTTTGGTCTGTTGATTCTTTCTGAAGGAGTTTTGGGGTGAAAGTTGCGTTCGTCGCGTCGGAGGGCGTCCCGTTTTCCAAGACCGGCGGGCTTGCAGACGTGGTGGGCGCGCTTCCCAAGGCCCTCGCGGTGCTGGGGCACGAGGTTGAAGTGATTTTGCCCCGCTATCGCGTGACTGCGGCGGGCCCCGCCGTGCCGCACGCGCAGAGCCTGACCCTTCCGCTCGGAATCGGCTTTAAATTTGCCACCGCGCAGGATGGCGGCCGCGCCCACCAGGTGCAGACCTTCCTGATTGATTGCCCCGAATACTTCGACCGCGACGGCCTTTACCAGCAGAATGGCGCGGACTTCCCGGACAACGCGCATCGCTTCGCGGCCTTTTCCATGGCGACCCTGGAATTTCTGAAGCGCCAAACGGCGCCGCCCGACATCATTCACTGCCACGACTGGGAAACCGCGCTGGTGCCCATCTATTTGCGGAATTTGTATGTGGGCGACAAGTTCTTCGGCGCCACCTCCGTGGTCCTGACGATCCATAACATGGGTTATCAGGGAATTTTCCCTCCGCACTTCCTGCCCCAGATTGGGCTCCACGCCGGGCTCTTTACCATTGACGGTCTGGAATATTATGGAAATATAAATCTTCTTAAAGGCGGTATTATCTTTTCAGATTTCATCACCACGGTCAGCCGCAAGTACGCGGAGGAGATCCAGACTCCGGAATTCGGCTATGGCCTGGAAGGCGTCGTCCGCGCGCACTCCGCCCGCTTAAGGGGAATTCTGAATGGCGTCGATTATGAGGAATGGGATCCGGCGACCGACAAGCTCCTGGCGGCCCATTACTCGCCCGCGGATTTGAAAGGGAAGGCCGCCTGCAAGAAGGCACTGCTGCAAAAGATGGGCGTGGCGGCGCCGGCGCCCGCGCGGCCGGTGATCGGCATCATTTCGCGCTTTGCTTCGCAAAAAGGGTTTGACCTGATCGCGGCCATCGCTGAACAACTTGCCGCGCTGGACGCCTACATCGTGGTGCTGGGTTCCGGAGAGCAGAAATTCGAGGATCTTTTTCGAGAAATGGCTTTGAAGCACCCTGATAAGGTTCTGGTGAAGATTGCTTACGATAACGCGCTGGCGCACCTGATCGAAGCCGGGTCGGACATGTTCCTGATGCCCTCGCGGTACGAGCCCTGCGGCCTCAATCAGATTTACAGCCTGAAGTACGGCGCCGTACCCGTCGTGCGCGCCACCGGCGGCCTGGACGATACCATTGAGCCTTTCGACGGCAAGGCCGGAACGGGCTTCAAGTTCGACGAATATTCGCCGCAAGCCCTGCTGGGCGCGATTCAAGCCGCGCTGGAGGCGTATAAGGCCGGCAAGGCGTGGCGCAGCCTGATGCTGAATGGCATGAAAAAGGATTTTTCCTGGGCGGCTTCCGCCCGGGCATACTCTCAGATTTATGAAACTCTCAGGAAAACGAAAGCGCAAACAGCGCAACAGGCGTGACCATTCCCCCAATCCCGGAGGATTTATAAAATGGCAGGAAGTCATACTCTGGAGTTCACCGATCAGAATTTTGAGCAGGACGTCCTGAAGTCCGCCGAACCTGTGCTGGTGGATTTCTGGGCCACCTGGTGCGGACCGTGCCGCATGATGTCGCCTACCGTGGACGCGCTGGCGGAGGAGTATTCCGGCCGCGCCAAAGTCGGCAAGCTGAATGTGGACGACAACATGGATTCGGCCGGGCGCTTCGGAATCCGCAGCATCCCCACCCTCATCCTTTTCAAGGGCGGGGAAGTGAAAGAACAAATCGTAGGCAGCACGTCGAAGGAAGCGCTGAAGCAATTGCTGGATAAACATCTGGAATAGGGAAAGCGGATCGCATGCCCAGTAATGTGGTAGTGGTGGGAGTTCAGTGGGGTGACGAAGGCAAGGGCAAGGTGGTCGACACCCTGGCGGGGCATTTCAACATTGTCGCCCGCTATCAGGGAGGCGCCAACGCCGGTCACACCGTCCTGGTGGGGGAGAAGAAGTACGTTCTTCAGCTTCTTCCCACCGGAATCGTGCGGCCTGACAAGACCGCCGTGCTCGGAAACGGCGTGGTGATTGACCCTGAAGCGCTGCATCAGGAAATTCGCAAGCTGGAGGATGCGGGCGCAAGCGTATCCGGCAGATTGCTGGTGAGCGATCGCGCCCACCTGATTTTGCCCTACCATCGCGCGCACGAAGAGGCGGCGGAGACGGCCCGCGGCGATGGGAAGATCGGAACCACGCGCAAGGGCATTGGACCGAGTTATGAGGACAAGGCAGGGCGCCGCGGTCTGCGCACCTCCGACCTGCGCGACCCCGCGAAATTTCGCGAGAAGTGCCATGCCCTGGTGGCGGAAAAGAACCGGATTGACGGGGCGCTGTACCATGCGCCCGCACTCGATGCCGGGGAATTGGCGGAAAAATTCCTGAGACTCGCCGAGGGCATGCTCCCCTACCTCACCGACGTTTCGGTTTACCTGAACAGGGAAATGGACCGGGGCAAGCGCGTGCTGTTTGAAGGCGCGCAAGGCACGCTGCTGGACCTCGATCACGGCACGTACCCGTTTGTGACTTGTTCCAGCGCCGCGGCGGGCGGAGCCTGCACCGGCACGGGCGTGGGGCCCACGCGCATCCACGCGGTCGTTGGAGTTTCAAAAGCCTACACCACGCGCGTGGGCAGCGGGCCGTTTCCCACCGAAGCGCCCGGGCCGGAGGGCGAAAAGATTCGCGAGCGCGGCGGTGAATACGGCGCCGTCACCGGACGCCCGCGCCGCTGCGGCTGGTTTGACGTTCCGCTGGCCCGCTACAGCGCGGGCGTGAACCACCTGAGCTCACTGATCATCACCAAACTCGACATCCTCGATACCCTGGCGGAAATTCCTGTTGGCGTGGAATACGAGTTCGAGGGCAAGCGCTTTACGGAATTCCCTGCGGAAATCGAGAGCCTGGAACAGTTGAAGGTCCACTACCGGACGGTTCCCGGCTGGCAGAAGGATACGTTCGGCACGCACGAACTTTCGCA
>JASIKV010000252.1 GCA_030049455.1 Terriglobia bacterium | reverse complement strand
GTTGCCAGCTCAAACGCGGCTAAGCCTGTTCCGCTCAGATCCACGGTAAGCGGATTCTTGCCCGCGCCGGCGGTAACGGTTAGAGTGGCCGTGCGCACCCCGGGCGCCGTGGGAGTAAAGGTCACCGAGATGCGGCAGATCTCCCCGGGCGCCAGAGTTCTGGGACTGAGCGGACAGTTCCCGCTCCACAGGTAATCGGCGGTGTTAGGGCCGCTAACCCCGATAGTGCGGATGGTCAGAGACTCAGCTTGATTATTCTTCACAGTTGCCGTCAGCGCGGCACTCGGCTGATTTAGGACCTGGCTGCCGAAGGACAGGGTCGAGGGGGTCAGCACCGTCTGGCCCCGCGCGGGCGAGCCTGGTACCAGCAGAAAGAGTAATGAAGCGATCCCACCCCAGAATCGCCTTTTCCCCGAAATCAAAGAGGGGGGAGCATACAAACGGAAGGGAATCCGGGAAGAAACCGAGGCGCTCATGTCCGCAATCTCCTCTCGCGCCGTCCGGAGGCTTCAGGTTGGGCTTCGGCACAGCGGCATCGCCCCCAGAAACCAGGAAATTAATATGGAAAGCCCGCCTGAAACGGGCGAATTGTGCGATTCAAGCTGGTCGCAGTCAATGAACAGAAGCTAATTTTTACCTAACTTTTTTCTAAACGCTTGATGCGGGAGAGACTTAGGGTAGTAGGGGCGGCATTGTGGCACTTCGTGGCACGGGCATCCTGCCCGTGATGGCTGTAGCGGCGCTATATGAGCGTCGCATTCTAGAGGCTTGCCGTGGCGAATCCCTGCGACGGTCGATAGACCGCCGCTACAGATTGGAAGGCCCTGCCACGTTTCGGCCGCTTTGTGGTATACTCCGGCCCATCCAGTACTGATAGGTTGTAGGGGTAAGCCCACCGCGATTCAAGAGGGCGGTAGGGGTTCGTCGCGGCGGGTCACCATGATGAGCAGTACCGGCGAAAGACGAACCACTGTTCGCTTCGGCGGGTACCAGTGTGACTTGCTCTCCGGCGACCTGGAAAAGAACGGCGCGAGAATCCGCCTGGCGGGCCAGCCCCTGCGCCTGCTCACGGTTTTGCTCGAACGCCCCGGCGAACTAATAACCCGGCACGAACTTCAGGAGCGCCTATGGCCGGGCCAATCCTACGGCGATTTTGAAGACGGCCTGAACACCGCGGTCAATAAACTCCGCACCGCGCTTGATGACAAGGCGGAAACCTCCAAGTACATTCAGACCATTCCGCGGCGCGGGTACAGGTTTGTCGCCATAATCGAAAGGAATGGAGAAAGGGTTCAGGAGGCAGGAGACGGAAGGCAGGAGCCTGGACTCAATGGCGGCGAGACTGCTGATGCCGCAAGAGGGGCATCCCGCCTGCGCCGCACTGTGGCCGGGGCAGTGGTAGCGGGCGGGCTGTTTGCGCTTTGGTGGTTCAATCCTCTGCCCCCGCCGCAGGCGATACGTATTGAGCAGGTGACCTTCAATTCCCGCATCGATACGCCGGTGAAGCCGGTGATGGATGGCGAGCGGGTTTACTACGATGCGCGCGCGGGCGACCACTGGGACCTGATGGAGACTTCGCTGGGCGGCGGCGAAGGCCAACGCATTCCCACGCCCGCGCAGAATGCCGCCGTCCTGGACGTTTCGCTCAGCAACTCGCGCCTGCTGCTGGGGACGTTCCAGAAGCGGCAGGAGGAGGACCAGCTTTGGACGGCGCCTGCTCCCGGAGCCTCCGCCGCCCGCCTGGGCAGCACAACCGCCAGCGGAGCTGTATTCTCCCCCGACGGCAGTCAAATCGCCTATGTTCACAACGACGCCCTGTGGGTGATGGACGCTGAGGGCGCAAATCCCCGCAAGCTGGCCGTTCCGCCGGGTGGAGTCTCCTGGCTGGCGTGGTCTCCGGACGGGCGGCGGCTGCGCTACACTCAGGGTGCGCTCATGCAGGACGCGGAGACTACCCTCTGGGAAATCAGTTCTAAGGGGGACAGCCTTCATCGTGTGCTGGCCGGCTGGAGCCAGCCGGCCTCAGAGTGCTGTGGGTCGTGGACACCCGATGGCCGCTATTATGTCTTCACCTCATTTCACGGCGGGAAAACGAACCTTTGGACATTACGGGAGCGCGGATCGATCTGGCGGCGCAGCCCGCGCGGGCCGTTTCAGTTGACGAACGGACCGGGCGGGCCCTTCGGCGGGACTCCCGGCCGGGATGGCCGGCACGTCTACTTCTACAACGGCAATTGGCGGGAGGAAATGCAGAGCTTCGACCCCGCCAGGGGGCAATTTCGGCCATTCCTTACCGGCAAGCGCTCCCTGCAGGTCAACTTCTCACGCGATGGCCAGTGGATCTGTTACGTCAACCCGGCCCAAAACGCCATCTTCCGCAGCCGGGCCGATGAAACCGGTGATGGCCGAGTGGACGTGGTCGGACCGGGCTTGCGCACTGCGTTTCCACGCTGGTCGCCCGACGGGAAATGGATCGCCTTTCAGGGGTGGAGGCGCGGCCAGCCAACCAAGGTTTATATTATTTCGGCCGAGGGCGGACCTGCACAGCCCCTGCTCGGCGGCATGACCGGCATCCGCGACGGCGATTGGTCCGCTGATGGCAAGAGCCTGGTGGTTTCGCACGACCTCCAGGCCGGCAACCCCGAGGGCAGCGAGCTGCTGATCGTGGATTTCGCCACGCGGCGCGCCGAAAAAATCTCCGGCTCGGAAGACCTGGCCATGACGCGCTGGTCGCCCGACGGGCGGTACATCTCGGCAACTCAGGACGACCAGAGCCAACTTAAACTGTGGGATGTTGCGACCCGGCAATGGCGCGTAGTAGCCCATGGCACAGCGCTTGGAATCAGCGTCTGGTCGCCCGATAGCCGCTTCCTGTACTTTCAGGACCTGCTGGGCAAGGGTGAGCCGCTGTCGCGTTACGATACGCGGACCGAACGCCTGGAGTTAGTAGCGGAATTTTCCGATATCCTCAAGTCAGGTGTGGACCGCTGCGCACTCAACGGCATCACTCCCGCCGGAGAGCCCATCCTGGACCTCAATCGCAGCGCCCTCGACCTGTTCGCCGCGGAAGTGAGATTCCCCTAAGCTCAATATCTAGCCGACTGACGACTCGCTCACCGAGAAGACAGCGGGTGGGGCGAAGATTTCCTGGTTCTTCACCTTTCAGACAGATTGTCCGAGTGCGGCAAATTGCCACGCTGCCGGCCTCGTCCTCTTTGGTGGGGAATTGAGTAGTGGGTGAATTTGAAACTTCGGAGTAGGGGACCCCTTGCGGGTGCCCTGGATTGAAGGGCGGGGACAAGCCGCGCCCCTAGGGAATTCAAACTGACCCACTACTGGGAATTGAGCGTCGTTGACAATACCCGGCGCGACTTTCCTAGTTTTGTTTCTTCCAAA